>CAJYRH010000062.1 GCA_913776795.1 uncultured Pseudorhodoferax sp.
GGGCAAGAACGTCACCCGCGTGGGCGACGCGGGCGCGGGCCAGATCACCAAGGTGGCCAACCAGATCATCGTGGCGCTCAACATCGCGGCCGTGGGCGAGGCGCTGCTCTTCGCGAGCAAGGCCGGCGCCGATCCGGCCAAGGTGCGGCAGGCGCTGATGGGCGGCTTCGCGTCCAGCCGCATCCTCGAGGTGCACGGCGAACGCATGATCAAGCGCACCTTCAACCCGGGCTTTCGCATCGGCCTGCACCAGAAGGACCTGGGCCTGGCCCTGGCTGGCGCCAAGTCCATGGGCGTGGCGCTGCCGCAGACGGCCAGCGCTGCGCAGCTCATGCAGACCTGCGCCGCGCAGGGCTGGGACCAGCTCGACCATTCGGCACTGGTCAAAGCGCTCGAACTGATGGCGCACCACCCGGTGGCCCCGGACTGACAGGCCCCCACCCGGCACGCGGCAAAACCAAGGAGACGACATGACACCCAACCGCTTGCGCACCCTCTGGCAGTCCGGCGCCGCCGCCGTCAACGGCTGGCTGGCCATCCCGAACAGCTTCTCGGCCGAGACCATGGCCCACCAGGGCTGGGACGCGCTGACCATCGACCTGCAGCACGGCGTGGTGGACTACCAGGCCATGCTGCCCATGCTGCAGGCCATCGCGACCACCGACACCGTGCCCGTGGTGCGCGTGCCCTGGCTGGAGCCCGGCATCCTCATGAAGACGCTGGACGCGGGCGCCTCGGCCGTGATCTGCCCCATGGTCAACACGCGCGAGGACGCGCAAAAGCTCGTAGCCTGGACCAGCTACGCGCCGCGCGGAACGCGCAGCTTCGGCCCGATCCGCGCGCTGCTGGTCCACGGTGCCGACTACCCCGAGCAGGCCAACGACCACATCGTGCGCTTCGCGATGATCGAGACAGCACAGGCGCTGGACAACCTGGACGACATCCTGTCTGTCGAAGGGCTCGATGCCGTCTACATCGGCCCGTCCGACCTGTCGCTGTCGCTGGGTTGCCGGCCGGTGTTCGACGACGTCGACCCCAAGGCCCAGCAGGCCATCGACCACATCCTGGCGCGCGCCAAGGCGCACGGCATCGTGGCCGGCATCCACAACGGCAACCCGCAAGGTGCGCTGGCGCGCATCGCCCAGGGCTTCCAGTTCATGACCGTCAGCTCGGATGCGCGGCTGATGGCGGCCGGCGCGCAGCAGGTCGTGGCGGCCATGCGCGCCCAAACGTCGGTCACGCCGGTCAAGCCCGGCACCGGCTACTGACATCGACAACCAAGGAGGAGACCTTTCCCATGCACCAAGACAGCCGCCGACGCTTTCTGAAAGCCGCCGCCAGCGGCGCCCTGACCACGGCCGCCGGCCTGGCCGGCGCGCAATCGTTCGACTTCAAACCGGCCCAGCGCTACCCCGACCCGAACGTATTCATCCTCGACCCCAGCTTCGCCAAGTACCGCATCTACAGCAGCACCATCGAGCAGGTCGGCAGCGGCATGCGCTGGGCCGAAGGGCCGGCCTACTTCCCCGAAACCGGCACGCTGATCCTGTCGGACATCCCGAACAACCGGCTCATGAAGTACGAGGAGAAGACCGGCAAGTTCTCGGTGCACAAGGAGAACGTCAACTACGCCAACGGCAACACGCGCGACCGCCAGGGCCGGCTCCTGAGCTGCGAGCACTCGGTCACGCGCCGCGTGGTGCGCACCGAGAAGGACGGCAGCACCACCGTGCTGGCCGACAGCTTCGAAGGCAAGCGCCTGAACGCGCCCAACGACATCGTGGTGAAGTCGGACGACAGCATCTGGTTCACCGACCCGCTGTTCGGCATCAACGGCGAATGGGAAGGCGCGCGCGCCACACCCGAGCAGGCCACGACGAACGTCTACCGCATCGGCAAGGACGGGAAGACCACAGCGGTGGTCACCGACATCTTCAACCCCAACGGCCTGGCGTTCTCGCCGGACGAGAAGCACCTGTACGTGGTGGAGTGGCGCGGCACGCCCCACCGCAGCATGTGGCGCTTCGACGTGTCGGCCGATGGCACCACACTCTCCAACAAGACCAAGCTGATCGACGCCGGCGGCCCCGGCGCCTTCGACGGCTTCCGCGTGGACCGCGACGGCAACCTGTGGTGCGGCTGGGGCTTCAGCGGTGCCTTTGCGCCCGAGCCCAGCGACATCGGCGGGGGCATGAAAGCGCACCTGCCACTGGCCAAGTCCGAGGAAATGGACGGCGTGAAGGTGTTCAACAAGGAGGGCAAGCCCATCGGCTTCATCCGCCTGCCGGAACGCTGCGCCAACCTGGAGTTCGGCGGCCCCAAGCGCAACCGGCTGTACATGGCCAGCAGCCACTCGCTGTACGCGCTGTACGTCGAAGCGCACGGCGCGGTGTAGATCCCGGTGGCGCGCACGGCCACCAGACGTGACTGCACCATGGGTGCGCCGTGCGGCAGGCATGGCGACGACCCAGGAATCTGCCCGTGAACACACTGACCGGGATCGCCTATGTGAGCAGCGCCACCAGGGTGCTCTCCGAACCGGCGCTCGAACACCTGCTGATGGATGCCCGCGCCTTCAACGCCGGCGTGGGCGTCACGGGCGTGTTGCTGCACCACGACGGCAGCTTCTTCCAGTACCTGGAGGGGCATGCCGCCGGCGTGGAACAGGCCTACGCGCGCATCTGCGGGTCGAGGCGGCACCACGGCCTGTTCGAGATGTTCCGCGGCCCGATCGCGCGCAGCCACTTTCCCGAATGGCTGATGGGATTCGCCGAGACCCCGCAGTCGCAGATCCTGCGGCTGTCCCAGGCGACCTGGAGGAATGCCGTATGCGGCCTACCCGGCGGTGCCGACACATCCGAGGGGCTGGATCTGCTGGTCGGCCACTGGAAGCTGGTCGCGCCCTGGGGGTAGGGGCCACCGAAGCGCAAAGCGTCAGGGCTTGCCGAAGCCGTGGCGCTCCAGCACCTGCTGGCCGGCCTGCGAACGCACGAACGCAATGAACGCAGCTGCCCCGTCCTTGTTGCGGCTGTCGGCCACCACGGCGATGGGGTAGGAGACCGGCGTTGCGCCCGGCGGCGAGGCGACGACCTTCACCTTGTCACGCGAGACGGCTGCATCCGTGCGGTAGACGAAGCCGGCATCGACCTCGCCCCGGCCCACATAGTCCAGCACCTGGCGCACGCTGTCGGCCTGCACGAACTTGGGCTCCAGGCGTGCCCACAGGCCGGCCGCCTCCAGCACCTCCCTCGTGTAGCGACCCACGGGCACGGTGGCTGTCTTGCCGACGGCGATTCGCTTGACGGCGGTGCCGTCCAGATCCTGCAGCGCCTTGATCCCCACCCCGCCCTGGGCCGGCTCGACCAGCACCAGACTGTTGGTCACAAAGTTCGTGCGCGATGCGGAATCGATGCGCCTTTGCGTGTCGGCGCGGTCCATGGTCACCTGGTCGGCGCTGGCGAACACGTCCACCGGCGCGCCCTGGTTGATCTGCTGCAGCAGGACGCCGGATGCAGCGAAGTTGAAACGCACGGCGGTACCGGGCCGGCTGGCCTCGAATCGGGGCGCCAGTTCCTTGAACGCGTCGGTCAGGCTGGCGGCAGCCGACACGGTCAGCTGCTGCGCACAGGCGCCCCATGGCAACACCACAGCCAACGCGAGGATGGCAAACGAACGCATGCGCAATCTCCTGCTTCCAGGCTGGGCACCACACCCAACGCTATGTCTTGCAGGATACAACAACAACCCCCCTCTTCCCTCTTGAGCATATGTCTCAAGAAATACAGTGAGCCCAGTGGTCAGGCGCCGGCCGCGAACCGCGCCAGTGCCACCAGGCCCACGACCAGCAGCAGCACGATCACGAAGGCCACGAGGACCAGCGGCAGGAAACCCACCTGCTCGGTGCGCTTCTCGGCCTCGGATTGGCGGCCGCCGAGGCCAATGAAGCTCCACAGCACGGCGCGCACGGTTCGCAGCAACTTGTTCATGGCTTGAATATGCCGCAGTCCGGCTTCGCAAGACAGCAGCAGTTGCGCAGCCGCCAACCGGAGCAGGACCCACGCGACACCGGCCACGGCGGAACGGATCAGATGCCTGACAATGCCGCCGCCCCACCCATGAAGCGCTACGAAGCCCTGGCCCACGACATTGCGCGATCCATCCGCGCCGGCGTGCTGCGTCCGGGCGACCGGCTGGCCTCTGTGCGCCACACCAGCGCCAGCCGCGGCGTGAGCCCCTCCACCGTCTTCCAGGCCTATTACCTGCTGGAGGCGCGCGGGCTGGTGCAGGCGCGCGAACGCTCGGGCTACTACGTGGCGCCGCACGCGGCGCACGCCCGGGAGGTGCCGCCGGAGCCGGAAGCGGCCGCGCAGCCGCAGGCAGGTTCCGTGCCGGTGGACGTCAGCGCGCTGGGGGTCGAGATCCTGGACGCCAGCATGACGCGCGAGGTCGTACCTTTCGGCTCGGCCTTCCCGAGTCCGTTGCTGTTCCCGCTCGCGCGGCTGGGCCAGTCGCTGGCCGCCAGCGCGCAGGCGCTGGACCCGTGGAGCACGGTGGACGACCTGACGCCCGGCAACGCCGCCCTGCGCCGGCAGATCGCATTGCGCTACCTGGCCGCAGGCATGCCGCTGTCGGGGGACGACATCGTCGTGACCAACGGCGCGCTGGAGGCATTGAACCTGTGTCTGTCGGTCGTCACGCGGCCCGGCGACACGGTGCTCG
>CAJYRH010000063.1 GCA_913776795.1 uncultured Pseudorhodoferax sp.
TGCGTCGAATGCCCCGCCTCACCAGCCGGCTTTGCCGCCTTCGAGCATGCGCTGCGCCAGCAGGAAGCCTGCCGCGTTCCAGCTCTGGCCCGGCATGCCACGCGGCGCCAGCGTCTTGCCGTGGAACCACTCGGTGAAACGCCAGCCGTGCGCCGCATTGGCCTGCGCCAACCGCAGCAGCACGCCCTGCGCCTGTTCCCTGCGTCCCAGCCGTGCCAGCGCCATCGCCCAGAAGCCGCCCACGAACGGCCAGCTGCCGCCGTTGTGGTACTGGTGCACGAGGTTCTGCTGGTGCCGCTCCATGTAGCGGCGCCAGAGCGCGTGCTGCTGCGTGAGCGGGTGCAGCACCACGCGCACGGGGTAGGGCTGGTCGGCCTGCGCGGCCGTGATGGTGTCGGCGATGCGCGCGGCCATGGCGTCGTCCGCGAGGTTGCAGAGCAGCGCCAGCACGTTGCCGAACACATCGCCCTCGTCGCCCACCACGGCCAGGTTCACGAAGGAGAGGTACAGCCCCGGGTCGCGCCGGCCGCGCCGCGCATAGTGGCGCAGCAGCCGCGCGCGGTGGTAGGTCGGCAGGTCGCGCTGGGACGGATTGAACAGGTGGTTGAAGTGGTGCGCCGTGGCCTCGGCATCCTGCAGCGCGAAGCGGCGCTTGACCTCGAACCACAGCGCGTTGGTGTAGAGCACATAGCCCGAGCGCGGCATGATGTCGGCCCAGTCGCTGGCCTCGTTCTGCTGCAGCAGACGGAAGGTCTGGTGCTCCTGCGCCAGCAGCCAGCCGATGGCGCGCTGCACGCCGTCCTCCCAGTGCATGGCACCGACGCTGCCGTGCCGGCGTACATGGTCCACGGCGATCAGCCACCACAGCGTGGCGTCGATGCAGCCCAGGTACCAGAAGTCCGCATCGAAGCCGTCGGGGTCCACATACTTGGGGATCTGGCCGTTGTGCGCCTGCTGCGCGGCCAGGGCATCGAGGCTGGCCACCGCGCCGCGCTCCAGCGCCGGCACGCCGCTGCCACACATGGCCATCACGCAGATGGCCGCGTCGCGGCCGAAGATGCGCGTGTAGCGGCGTGCCTCGGCCGCCTGCGTGCGGCTGGCCGCAAGGATGCCGTGCGGCGTGCAGTTGGACTCGAGCAGGGCCAGCGAGGCCCGGGTGCATTCGGCCAGCAGCGTGGCGGTGTCATGGTGTGCATCGGTCATGGTCGGAGCATTCTGAAGCACCGCACGAAGTCCCGCGGCATGATGCCGGCATGCCGACCGCACCCACCCTGGAGCAGCTGCGCCGCCACGCGATCGCGCGCACGCTGTTCACGCCCACCACGCTGCCGCGCGCCATCGCGCGGCTGGGCTTCGTGCAGGCCGACCCGATCCGCGCACCCGCGCGCGCGCAAGACCTCACGCTGCGCCACCGCGTGCGCGACTACCACGCCGGTGACCTGGGGCGGCGCTATGCGCGGCTTGGGATCGAGGAGGACTTCTTCGTCAACTACGGCTTCCTGCTGCGCGCGCATGCCGACCTCATGCACCCGCGCACCGCGCGCGAGGCCTGGTCGCCCGAGCGCGCGCAGCAGGCCGCTGCCGTCCTGGCCTTCGTGCAGGAGCGCGGCGCCGTACATCCGCGCGAGGTCGAGGCGCAGTTCGCGCACGGGCGCACGCGCAACTGGTTCGGCGGCAGCTCCAACGCCAGCACGCAGCTGCTCGATGCGATGCACTGGCGCGGCCTGCTGCGCGTGCTGCGGCGCGACAGCGGCACGCGCGTCTATGCCGTGCGCGAGGCCGGCTTGCCGCCCGAGGACGCGCAGGCCATCGCCGCGCGCATGGATGCACTGGTCGATCTGGTCGTGGCCAAGTACGCGCCGCTGCCGTCCGCCAGCCTGGGCCAGCTGCTCAGCCACCTGCTGCGCGGCGGTACGCCGCAGTGGGCAGCCGGGCGTGCCGCAGCGCTCGTGCGGGCGCGCGAGCGGCTGGCCCGGGCCCGCGCCGAGGGCGTGGACTGGTACTGGCCGGCCGGCGAGAACCCGGCGTCTGCGCGTTGGCGCCCCGAGGAGACCGTGCGCCTGCTTACGCCCTTCGACCCCGTGGTCTGGGACCGGCGCCGCTTCGAGCTGTTCTGGGGCTGGGCCTACCGCTTTGAGGCCTACACGCCGGCCCCGCGGCGCCAGCTCGGCTACTACGCGCTGCCGCTGCTCTGGCACGAGCAGGTGGTGGGCTGGGCCAACCTGTCGGTCGTGGGCAGTTCCCTGCAGGTGCAGTCCGGTTATGTCGCGGGGCGGCCCCCGCGGGCTGCCGCATTCCGGGCGGGGCTCGACGACGAACTCGGCCGCATGCGCGCCTTCCTGGGCATCTGATTCAGAGCAGCAGCAACGCCGCCGCGGCCACGGCCGTCGGCCCCAGTGCGCCGAGCAGCAGCCCGCCCGCGCTGACGGTCTCGTCGGAAAATCCGCGCTTGAGCAGCGCCACGCCGGCCGGGTTGGGCGCGTTGGCGATCACCGTGAGGCCGCCGCCGGCCACGGCGCCGGCCATCAGCATGTACTTGGCCTGGTCGGACATGCCCACGATCAGCGAGCCCAGGTAGGTCAGCGCCGCGTTGTCGGTGATGGCCGTCAGGCCCAGCGCGCCGAAGAACAGCGCCAGCGGCGCCAGGGCCGACACGATGGGCTGCAGCCACCACTGCTGCATGCCGCCCAGCACCACCAGGCCGGCCAGGAAGAACCCGACCAGCAGGGCCTCCTTCAGAATCAGCGGGCTCTGGTGCCTGGCGTACGCCTGGGTGTAGCCCATGAACATCAGGAACAGGCCCAGGAAGATGACAGGGTGGTGTGCAGACAGCACCACGCCGGCGAGCAGGAAGAGGTGCACGGCCACGACGGTGAACGGCACGCGGGCTTCGGCCGGGTCGTGCTGGTTCGCGCGCGGCGCAGGCTTCAGGTGCCGGCGCAGCACGAAGGTGGCGACGCTGGCGTTCACCACCACGGCCAGGGCGGACTTCCAGCCGAAGTTCACGAGCATGAAATGGCTGTCCCACTGCCACGTGGCGGCCACCATCAGCACCGGCGGCGCGGCGTAGGAGGTCAGCGTGCCGCCGATGGACACGTTGACGAACAGCGCGCCCAGCGCCAGGTATTTCACCCGCTCGGGCACGTTGCGGCGGAAGACCTGCGGCGCCAGCATCAGCGCGGCGATCGTCATGGCCGCCGGCTCGGTGATCAACGAGCCGAACAGCGGCACGGCCGCCAGGCCGAGCCAGGCGGTCGCCAGCGGTGTCGGCACAGGGGCGATGCGTGCCGCCACGTCGACCAGCGACATGACCGTGCGCAGCACCGGCCGCGAGGCGGCCATGACCATCACGACGAAGACGAACAGCGGCTCGGTGTAGTTGCGCGACTCGGCGTACTCCAGGGCCCGCGGGCCGCCTGCGAGCAAGGCCAGCGCGGCGATGAGCACGATGGCCCAGAAGCCGAACACGACTTCGATCTCGCCCAGCAGGTGGAACAGGCCGGCGTGGCGCGGATGGCGGTGCGAAAGGCGTTCGAACTGCTTGGCAGCGAAGGTGTGCACCAGCGCGATGCCGAACAGCGCGGCGGCGATCCATTGGATCGTGGGGTCGGACATGGATTTTCCGGTCGTGGGCAGACCGCGCGGCGGCCCGACCTGCGCGAAGACCTGGAATGCACGGAGCAGCACCCACCCGGCGCGGATTGTACGGACTTGCGCCGTCCCCGCCGCCAGGTGAGGCGCCGCCTCAACACGCGTGCGGGTGGCTGGACAGCGATGGCATGGGCAGTGCGTGCAGGGCCTCGGCCAGCGCCTGGCGGCAGCGCGTCTCGTCGCCCACCTGCTCCATGAGCAGCAGCGCCAGCCGGGCCAGGAACAGGGCCTCGCGGGCGGGCCCGGCCTCGGTGATGGCGTGGGCGCAGGCCGCGTAGAGGCGGTCGCGCGCGTCCGCGGGCAGGGCGGTCACTGCTTCCATGACGGGTCCAGCCGGTCGATGCGCCGCAGCATCGCGGCGAACAGGTCCTGGCCCATGGCCACGCCACCCAGGAAGCGGCGCGCGTCCTCCACGCAGCCCTGGCGCACGGCCTCGCCGATGGGCTGGCGCGGGCCCAGTGCCGCGCCGGCCACCTGCACCTCGCAGGCGCGCTGCAGCGCCCACAGCGTGTACAGCGCCTTGGGCAGGGTCTCGCTCCAGACCAAGAGGCCATGGTTGCGCAGGACCACGGCCTGTCGTTCGCCCACGCTGGCCAGCAGGCGCGGGCCCTCGTCGGCGTGCAGCGTGATGCCTTCGAAGTCGTGGTAGGCCACGCGGTCGCTGAGCTGGGCCGCGTAGAAGTTCGTCGTCTCCAGGCCCTGCGCGCTGCAGGCCACGGCCATGCCGGCCGTGGTGTGGGTGTGCATCACGCACTGCGCGCCCGCCAGGTGGCGGTGCAGCGTGGCATGCGGCGTGAAGCCGGCCGGGTTGATGGGCCAGGGGCTGTCGCTGAGCAGGCGGTTGTCCAGGTCGACCTTCACGAGGTTGGAGGCCGTGACCTCGCTGTAGTGCAGGCCGAAGGGGTTGAGCAGGAAGTGGTGCTCGGGACCGGGCACGCGCAGCGAGATGTGGTTGTAGATGCCTTCGCTCCAGCCCCACGCATCGAAGATGCGGTAGCAGGCGGCCAGTTGCAGGCGGGCCTGCCACTCGGTGGGTGCGATGCCGCTGGGGCAGGCTGCCAGCGCGGCGGGCAGCGGGTCGTGGATGTGGGTCATGCGGTCGTCTCCTCGTGGTGGATGCATGTGGCACGCGCCAGGGCCTGGGCCAGCGCCCCGGCCGGCGGCAGGCCGGGCCAGCGCGCGGCCACACGGCCGTCGGGGCGCAGCAGCAGCGTGGGGCCGTCGTCGGGCTGCAGCGGCAGCAGCGTCAGCGCGCCGGCGTCGCCTGCCAGCGGCGCGGCGTGCGCGGGCCGGCACAGCAGTGTGAAGCCCGGGCCGAGGTGGTCCAGCAGGTGGCCGCCGCCGGGCAGCGGCCGGTCGGCCAGCACCTCGCCGGGCAGCGGACCGGCGATGGCGTGGGTGTCGGGCGTGGACAGCGGCGAATCCACATAGCGCACGGCCTCGGTCTGGCGCGGGTTGACGAGCTGGTCAATGCCGCGGTGCCGTTCGGCCAGCGACAGCGCGGCCTCGCGCAGGAGCTCGAAGCCGCGCGAGGGCGGCGACATGAACTCGGTGCTGCGCATGGCGCTCTCGGCATTGGTGTGGAAGGCGGCGATGCGCTCCTGCGAGTAGCTGTCCAGCAGCGCGCTGCCGGCCTGGCCCTGCGCCACCAGTGCGAGTTTCCAGGCCAGGTTGTCGGCGTCGTCGAAGCCCGAGTTGAGCCCGCGCACGCCGAAGATGGGCAGGGCGTGGGCGGCGTTGCCGGCGAACAGCACGCGACCGTGGCGATAGCTCTCCAGCGTCATCGCGCCGGCGCGGTAGACCGAGCTCCAGACCGGCTTCCACGGCAGGTGCCCTTCGCCGATGGCGTCCAGGTGGTGCTGCACGAAGGCCTGCACGGCGGCCGGCGTGAGCGCCTCCTCGGTGCTCTGGCCGGCGCGCAGCTGGTAGTCGATGCGCCAGATGTCGTCGGGCTGCGGATGCATGAGCACGGTGCCGCCGCGGTGCCAGGGCGGGTCGAACCAGGCGCGGCGCTCGACCGGGTGGCGGCTCGGCAGCTCGATGTCGATGATCACATAGCGGCCCTCGTAGGCCGCACCGCGCAGTTCCAGGCCCAGCGCCTTGCGCTCGATGCCGACTGGCTGGTCGCCTGCGACGGCGGCCAGAGCTTCGTGCGCAAG
>CAJYRH010000064.1 GCA_913776795.1 uncultured Pseudorhodoferax sp.
TGCCGGCTCTGTGCGCGCCAGGCCAGGTGCAGTTCGGCGTGCAGGCCGGCTGGGTCGCGCAGCGGCCGGAACGCCACCCGCGCGTAGCCCAGGCGCTGAGCGGACGCCGGCACCAGCGCCACCCCCCAGCCGGCATCGACCATGGCCAGGATGGAGTGCGTGTGGCTCAGCGTCAGCACGGTGTCCGGTGCCACGTCCTCGGCGCGCAGCCGGCCCGCGATGAGCTCGTAGATGTAGCGCGTCTCCGATGGGCAATAGGCGATGAAGGGCTGGCCCTGCAGCGCGGCCAGCGCCATGGCCTCGCCGCCGGCCAGCGAATGGCCCGTGGGCGCGGCCAGCAGCAACGGCTCGCGCAGCAGCATGCAGGAGGCCGCGAAGCTGCGCGGCGCGAACGGCCGCACGATGCCCAGGTCGATGCGGCCAGCGGCCAGGGCGTCGAGCTGGTCCACGGTCTGCAGCTCGCGCGGCACCACCTCCACATCGGGCAGCGCCGTGCGGATCGCGCCCAGCACCTGCGGCAGCAAGGCGAAGCTGGCGGCCGCGATGAAGCCCAGCGTGACCGTGCCCGCATCGGCGCGCATGGCGCGGCGCGCGGCCTGCATGGCGGCCTGGCTGCGGCGCAGGATGTCCTCGGCCTCGCGCAGGAAGCTGCTACCTGCCGGCGTCAGACGCACCGTGCCGCCCGCGCGTTCGAGCAGCTGCACGCCGAGCTCGTGCTCGAGCAGCTGGATCTGGCGCGTGAGCGGCGGCTGCGTCATGTGCAGCAGCGCGGCGGCACGGCCGAAGTGCAGTTCGGAGGCGACGGCGACGAAGCAGCGCAGTTGCGAGAGCTGGAACACGATTCAGAAATTGGATGGCGGGATCGCCGATTTGGATTGGACCGCCGGCGGCGTCTTTTCTAGAGTAGCACCCGCTGCAACACCCTCCCGACACCATCCATGGCTTCTTTCCAAGGTCCCGCCCTGCGCCAGGCGCTGAACGGCATTTCCGGCATTCTGGTCACACCCTTCGACGCGCAGGACCGCGTGGTCGCCGCCCCGCTGAAGCCCGTGGTCGACCGCGCCGTGCAGGCCGGCGTCCAGGTGCTCGTGGCCAACGGCAACACCAGCGAGTTCTATGGCCTGCAGGCCGCCGAGGCCGAGCGTGCCGTGGCCATCGCGGCCGACTGCGTGGCCGGCCGCGTGCCGCTGCTGGCCGGCGTGGGCCGCAGCGTGGGCGAGGCCTGTGCGCTGGCCCGCGTTTCGCGCGCAGCCGGCGCCGACGCGCTCATGGTCCACCAGCCGCCGGACCCCTTCGTCGCACCGCGCGGCGTGCTGGCCTACGTGCAGCGCATCGCCGAGGCCGGCGCCGGCCTGCCGCTGGTGCTGTACCTGCGCAACGAGAACATCGGCCTGGACGCGATCGAGGCGCTGTGCCGCATCCCCGAGGTCGTCGGCATCAAGTGGGCCTCGCCCACGCCGCTGGTGCTGGCCGCCGCCATGCGCCGCACGGCCGACCGGCAGCTGGCCTGGGTCGGCGGCCTGGCCGAGGTCTGGGCGCCGCCGTTCTACGCGGTCGGCGCGCGCGGCTTCACCTCGGGCCTGATCAACGTGCTGCCCGAGCGCTCGGTCGCCATCTACAACGCGCTCGAAGCCGCCGACCAGCCGCTGGCCATGCGCCTGATCGAGGAGATGCTGCCCTTCGAGGAACTGCGCGCGCAGGAGAACAACGGCACCAACGTGACCGTGGTCAAGAGCGCACTGCAACTGATGGGCAACGACTGCGGCGCCACGCGCCCGCCCTCGGCCTGGCCGCTCAGCGACCAGCAGGAGCAACGGCTGCGCGCGCTTCTGAGCGGCTGGAAGCTCCTGCGCTGAGACGCACCCCCTTTTTTCCCTTTCGACTTCGAGGAGACATTCCATGCGCATTCGCCGCGCGCTGATCGCGCTCGCCTGCACGGCAGCCATTGCCCCGCTGGCCTCGGCCCAACCCACGGTCCAGCCGGCCTTCCCCGCCAGGCCCATCACCATCGTCATCGGCTCCACACCGGGCAGCGCGACCGATGGCCTGACCCGCGCCGTGGGCGCCGAGATCACGCGCCTCGGCGGGCAGCCCGTGATCGTCGAGAGCCGGGCCGGCGCGTTCGGCAGCATTGCCGCGCAGTACGTGGCCAAGGCGCAGCCGGACGGCTACACGCTGTTCATGACGACCAACACCACGCAGTCGGCCAACCCGCACCTGCTCAAGAAGATCGCCTACGACCCGATCAAGGACTTCGCGCCAGTCTCGCTGCTGGCGCGCGGCTACCTCGCGCTGGTGGTCAACCCGCAGATCAAGGCGAACAACGTGTCCGAGCTCGTGGCGCTGGCCAAAGCCCAGCCCGGCAAGCTCAACTACGGCTCGGGCAGTTCCTCGGCACAGATTGCGACCGAGCTGTTCCAGCAGGCTACGGGCACCAAGTTCAACTACGTGCCCTACAAGGCCAACCCGCCGGCCGTGCTGGATCTCGTGGGCGGACAGATCGACCTCATGATCGTGGACCTCACGACCAGCCTGCCCCAGGTGAAGGCCGGCAAGCTGCGTGCGCTGGGCATGAGCAGCCCCAGGCGCTCGCCGCTCGCGCCCGAGGTGCCGGCCATCAACGAATCGCTGCCGGGCTACGAGTTCGGCTACTGGAATGCGCTGTACGCGCCGGCCGGCACGCCCGCGCCCGTGGTGCAGCGGCTCGCCGCACTGGTGCGCGAGGCGCTGGCGGCGCCCGGCGTGCAGCAGGTCATCGAGAAGACGGGCCAGGAGGCGGCCTTCATGGGGCCGCAGGAGCTGGCGAAGTTCCAGCTGGGCGAGCTCGAGCGATGGGGCCAGATCATCCGGGCGGCGGGGATCGAGCCCGAATGAGGCTCAGACGTAGCATGGCCCTTCGATCAGCGGGTGGTCGCGGATGAAGTCCAGGTCGATCTTCAGCCCGATGCCCACGCCCTCGTGGGGCCGCACGCAGCCCTCCGCATCCAGCACGTACGGCGCCCTGTCGGCCAGCGCATCGCGGAACGGGTTCAGCGCCGTCACGTCGCCCTCGAAATAGCCGGGGTTGTCCACGCCGCACAGGTAGTGGATGGTGGTCGCCATGTTGATCGCGGTGGCGGAGGTGTGCGGGTTCACGCCGAGCTTGAGCGCGCTGGCCATGGCCGCGATGCGCATGGCTTCGGTCACGCCGCCGGTCTTGGACAGGTCGGGCTGGGCGAAGCCCACGTGGCCGTCCTCGAACAGGGTCTGGAACTCGTGGCGCGTGTAGTGGTTCTCGCCGGCCGCCAGCGGCACACGGCCGAGCCGGGCCGCCGCCGCGTAGGCACGCCGGTCCTGTGGCGGGAAAGGCTCTTCCAGCCAGCCGACCGCGCACTCCTCGTAGGCCGGCATCACGCGGCGCACGTCGTCCACCGAGTAGGCGGTGTTGGCGTCGACCAGGATGTCGATGGCGTCGCCCACGGCCCGGCGCACGGCCCGCACGCGCGCGATGTCCCGCACCGGCGTGTCGCCCACGCGCAGCTTGAGCGCGCGGTAACCGGCGCCCACGTGCTGCAGCGCTTCCTCGGCCAGCAGTTCGGGGGCCTGCCAGCCCAGCGCGATGCCGCCGGCGTAGGCCTTGATCGGCTTGGCGCTGCCACCCAGCAAGCGGTACAGCGGCCAGCCCGTGGCCTGGCTGCGCAGGTCCCACAGCGCGATGTCCAGTCCGCTCAGCGCCAGCGCCGCGGCCGCTCCCATGCCATGGCTGGCCAGCTGCATCTTGTAGACGCGGGCCCAGACGCCGTGCACGTCGGCCGCATCGAAGCCCAGCACCAGTTCGCGCAGCGTGGTGTCGATCAGCTTGGCGATGGCCCCGGGGCAGCGGCCGTGGTGCGCCTCGCCCCAGCCCACACGACCGTCGTCGGTCTCCACGCGCACCAGCACGGCGTCGCGCTTGACGCTGCGGCCGATGCCCAGCGTGACGGACTTGTCGGCAGGCACCGGGAAGGAGATCGGGACGGCACGGAGATCGGCGATGCGCATGGGGTGTTCTCGGAAGGTTGGGGATCAGCGGAAGACTTCGGGGTTGACGACGTTGGCTGGCCGCTCGCCGCGCAGCAGCGCCAGCACGCTGGCCACGGCGCCGCGGCTCATGCCCAGCATGCTGGTGGCCGTGATGCCCGCCACGTGCGGCGTGAGCAGCAGGCGCGGGCACTGCAGCACCGGGTCGTCGGCCTGCAGCGGCTGGCGGTCGTGCACGTCCAG
>CAJYRH010000065.1 GCA_913776795.1 uncultured Pseudorhodoferax sp.
CCAGGTCGAGGGCAAGCACCCGGACCGCCTGCTCGACGCCACCAAGCACGAGATCCGCAAGTACATCAAGCGCGAACGCCGGCGCGACCTGCCAGAAGGCGCGGACTTCTGGGACTTCGACTGCCGCTTCGGCGCAGACGAGGCCTCGTCCGGCCGCGTGCACCTGTCGGACATCACCGGCCTCATCGACGGCGTGGTCAAGCAAGGCGGCAAACAGTTCTACGTCGAGATCCTGGCCAGGCCCGCCAGGCGCCAGCCCCGCCCCGCGGGCGCGGCGCCGGCGCCGGACCCGGATTGATGCGGCGCTGCGCTCACATCGCGGCGTCGAGCATCGCGCGGTAGTCCTCGCGCGAGGCCAGCCGCGGATTCGTCTTGTGGCAGTGGTCGGCCATCGCGCCGTCGATGATCTGCTCGAACAACGCCGCGGTCACGCCCACCTCCGCCAGGCCCTTGGGCAGGCCCAGACGCGCATTCATGTCGCGGATGGCTTCGCCGATGTCGCCGGGCTGGTCCAGGTGCATGGCGCGCGCCATGCGCTGCAGGCGGGCATCCTTCTGCACCGACTCCGCACCCGCATTGAAGGCCACCACGGCTGGCAGGAACAGCGCGTTGAGCGTGCCGTGGTGCAGCCGCGGGTCCACGCCGCCCAGGCTGTGCGACAGGCTGTGCACGCAGCCCAGTCCCTTCTGGAAGGCCATGGCGCCCTGCATCGAGGCGCTCATGAGGTTGAGCCGCGCATCGCGGTCGCTGCCGTTCGTGGTGGCGCGCTCGATGTGGCCCCAGGCGCGCTCCAGGCCATCGAGCGCGATGCCGTCGGCCGGCGGGTTGAACGCGGCCGACATGAAGGTCTCCATGCAGTGCGCAATGGCGTCCATGCCGGTGGCGGCTGTCAGCCTGGGCGGCAGGCCCAGGGTCAGCTCGGGGTCGCAGATGGCGGCTTTGGGCATCAGCGACCAGCTGTGGAAGCCCAGCTTGCGGTGGTCGTCCACGATGATGATGGCGCCGCGCGCCACCTCGCTGCCCGTGCCGCTGGTGGTGGGCACGGCGATCAGCGGCGCGGCCGCCTCGGTGATGCGCGACGAGCCACCTTCGATGGTGGCGTAGTGCTTGAGCGGGCCTTCGTGCGTGGCGGCGATGGCCACGCCTTTGGCGCAGTCGATGGAAGAGCCGCCGCCCACGGCGATCAGGCCATCGCAGCGGCCCTGCCGGTACAGCGCCACGGCGGCGCGCACGGCGGCCTCGGTCGGGTTGGACGGCGTTGCGTCGAACACCGTGGCGGGCAGGTCGCCGAGCGCGTCGAGCGCCTTCTGCAGGATGCCGACGGCCCGCACGCCGGCGTCGGTCACGACCAGCGGGCGCGTGATGCCGATGCGCTGGCACTCGTCGGCCAGCAGGCGGATCGCGCCGAAGTCGAACTGGATCTGGGTCAGGTACTGGATCAGGGCCATGGGGTCAGCGTTGGGGCGTGGAAACCGCGCAATCTAGCAGCCTGGCCTCGTCCGCGCACTGCGCCATCTCCCGGCGTGTCGCTCCGGCGACGTTCAGGCGACGTTCAGGCGACGCGCTGGAACCACAGCAACGACAGCAGCGCAGCGCCCGCCATGAGCAGCAGCGCGCCCAGCGCAAGCGGGCCTGCCAGCTCGGTCTCGCGCATCTGTACCTGCAGCCGCGCGCCCATGCTCTCGTAGACCTGCAGGAGGTGTTCGGCGCTACCGGCGCGGAAGTAGTCGCCGTGCGTGATGCCGGTCACCTGGCGCAGCAGGTCTTCGTCCAGCTGGAGCACGATCGACCAGTCGTCCTGGTCGGCGGCGGGCGTCTCGATGGTGCCCAGGCCGACCGCGTGGATGCGCACGCCGCGCGCGGCTGCCATGTCGGCGGCCTGCAGCGGGTGCACGCCGAAGTTGCTGCGCCCGTCGGTCAGCAGCACGATGGTGGCGGCTGGCTCGGCACCGTGGGCGAACTGCTGCGGCACCGGCTTGGGCTGGGCGCGCGGCGCGTGCGCGGTCAGCGGCATGAAGGCGGCCTCGCCCAGGTCCATCGCCTCGTTCGGGACCAGCTCGGCCAATGCGGCCACGATGCCGCTGCCCATGGCCGTGCCATGCTGCAGGTGCAGCGCGTCGATCGCCGCCAGCAGCTTCTCGCGGCTGTAGGTCGGCGGCTGCACCACCTGGGCCGTGCCGGCGAAGCTGACCACCCCCACGCGCGCGCCGTCCGGCAGCTGGCGCACGAAGGCCTTGGCCGCCTCGCGTGCGGCGTCGAGCCGGCTCGGCTTGATGTCGTCCGCCTGCATGCTCAGCGAGACGTCCACCGCCAGCATCACCGTTGCCTGTTCGGTCGGCAGCGGCAGGGCCGCCTGCGGCCTGGCTGCCGCGAACAGCAGCACCGCCAGCGCGACCAGCAGCAACGCGGGAGGCAGGTGCCGGCGCCAGACCCGACCGGGCTGCAGCGCCTGGCGCACCAGCGCCACGCTCGCGTAGCGCAGGGCTGGCTGGCGCCGGCTGCGCAGCAGCCAGACATAGCCCACGACCAGCGCGGGAACGGCCCACAGCAGCCACAGCAGTTGCGGCCAAAGGAAGTGCAGGGGCTGGATCATGGCGAACTCCCAAGGGTTTACCCTAGGGTCCTAGCAATAAGCTTGCCTGTGCAGCGTTGTAGCGACGCTGTCAACAATGGCGGGTTCAGGGCCCGTCGATCCGCCCGTCCAATGAAAACAGGGGGCGATCAGCCCCCTCGCGGTGCGCGGCGCGTCGCGCCGAATGTCATTGCAGCTTGAACAGCGCGGCCTTTTTGCTCACTTCGATCTGCTTCTGGTTGCGTGCCCAGAACTCCAGCATGTTGGCGGTGGTGCCCACGGCGTAGCGGCCCTGGCCGCTGGCGTCGCAGTGCTTGTCCGCCGAGGTCTGCGCGGAGCAGTAGACGATGGTCTTGAGGGCCGTGCTGGCCACGCCGGTACTGTCGTTGAAGCGCGCTCCGTTCTGGCCGGCCGTGGTGCTGCCGAAGGGCGCACGGCCGTACAGGCTGACCGACGTCGGCGCCAGGGCGCCGCTCGGCACGCGCCAGGCATCGCCGCCGCCATCGGTGTCGATGTAGGCCACCTCGGGCGTGTCGAACAGCACCTGGCCATCGGCCTGTGACTGCGCGATCAGTTCGGCGCGCAGCGTGGGCGTCAGTTCCGCGAAGACACGCGTGCTGCGGATCTCTCCGATGGTCTCGGCCCGGCGCACGGTGCGGTAGTACTGCACGACGTTGGGCACGCTGGTGTCGGCGTGGAAGAACTCGATGGTCCAGACGCCGTTGTTGTCCAGCGCGGCGATCTGCGCCTCGGTGTACTGCGGCGTGGTGTAGACCAGGTTCTCCTTGTCCTGCGGATTGCCGGCCAGCGACGCGTCGCGGTAGGCCGCGGCCAGCCGCAGCACGGGCGAGCCGGTGGCGGTCACGCCGTCCGGTGCAATCGTGAGGTAGGACAGCCCGGGCTGCGGCAGCATGGTCAGCGTCAGCCCGAGCGGCGAGGTCACCATCACCTTGCTGAAGATGGATGCACCGTTCGCAGTGCGGTTGTCGACCTGGATGTTGTAGCCCGTGGTGTAGTAGTCGAACGCCGGCGTGTTGAGCATGTCGCGGTCTTCGG
>CAJYRH010000066.1 GCA_913776795.1 uncultured Pseudorhodoferax sp.
CGGAGAAACCGAGCCGACCTGCGATCTCGGGCAGCGTGAGTCCCGGCTGCGTCAGGTGGTCGATGGCCGCGTCGCGCAACAGGTCGTCGCGGATCGCGCGAAAGCCCACGCCCTCCTCGCGCAGGCGGCGGCGCAACGTCTGCGGCGTCATTGCAAACTGTGCGCCCACGTCCTCGAGCGAGGGCATGGGCCCGCCCAGGTGGCGTCGCAGAAGGCGGCGGATGCGCTCTGCAAGGCTGCTGTCGTCGCGGTACTTGAGCAGCAGGCTGGCTGGTGCCTGCGCCAGGAAACCGGCCAGGCTCTCGGGCGTCTGCACGACCGGCAGCGCGAGCCAGCGCGCCTCGAAGCGCCAGCCGGCGCGCACGCCGTAGTGCGCTGGGGCCTGGAACAGCTGCGGAGCGTCGCCAGGGCGGCCGGCCTCGCTGCAGGGAAGGTCCACCGCCAGCAACGGCAGGCGCCGTGCCACGAGCCAGCACACCAGACCGTAGCCCAGGAAGGCGAAGCAGCGCATGGCGTAGCTCAGCCGCTCGTCGACCGGGCGGCGCGGCGCCAGCGCCATGCTGGCCACCCCCTCGTGCACCTGCAGGCGCGGCGTGAAGTCCGACAGCAGCAGCCGGTAGTGGCGCAGCCCGGCGCGCAGCGCGTCTTCGAGCGTGCGGCAGCCCACCAGGAGACGGCAGGCGGCCTCGAAACTTCCCAGCGGCAAAGGCCGGCTGCACAGTCCCCAGAGCTCGTCGCGCAGGCTGTGGCGCAGTTCGAAGATGAGGGCCGCGTACTGCGCCTGGCTCACACGCGACAGCGGCGAGCCCAGCAGCTCCGGCGGGATGCCGGCGCGCTGCAACAGCGTAGGAACGTCGCGGCCGGCCCGGCACGCGCCCAGCACGATCTGCTGGACCTGCCCGATGGCGATGGTTTGCCGCGTGTTGCCGCTGGAGAGAGGAGACATGGAAACGCGGCAAATTGTAGGAGCCGCGCACCGCGCCGGATGTCACCTGGGCGGCCGAACCAGCCGCCAACCGGCGACCCATCGGCCAGCCATCGCAACCCATCGGCGGGCCCGCGGCGGGCCCGCGGCGACCGCAGGGCAGCCGCCGGCGAACGATCGGCTGGGCGGCGGCGCGCGCCGGCCGGGGCTACTCCGGCTTGAAGCCGATCTCGTCGAGCATCTGCTTCTCCCGGTCGTACTGCGCCACCGCGTACTGGCGGTAGGCCTCGCCGCCGATGTTCCAGGGCGCCAGGTCGAAGTCGTCCACGATGCGGCGGTACGTCGCGTCCTGCGCCGCCTTCTGGAAGGCCGACTCCAGCCGTGCGCGCACGGCCGGGTCCATGTTTCTGGGTGCCACCAGGCCGAACGGCGACTGCACCACCAGGTCGTGGCCCAGCTCGCGCAGCGTGGGGACGCTGGGCCACTGCGCCAGGCGCTGCTCGGTGAAGGTGGCCAGCACGCGCAGCTTGCCGCTGCGCGCCATGGCGCCGAAGCCCGGGTCGCCATACACGTCGAGGTGGCGGCCGACCACGGCCGTCAGTTGCTCGTTGCCGCCCTTGAACGGGATGAAGTTGAACTTTGCGCCCGTGGCGCGCGCCAGCCGCTCGCCATAGATGCGGTTGGCGCTGATGGCGCCCACGTTGCCCCAGCTGATCTGGCCGGGCCGTGCCTTGGCGTCGGCCAGCAGCTCGGCCAGCGTCTTCCAGGGCGCGTCGGCCGCCACGGCGATGCCGGTGGTCAGGTTGTTCAGGCCCATCAGGTAGGTGAAGTCGGTGCGCGGATCCCAGGCCACCTTGTTCATGTGCGGCCAGCGGATCACCGAGTTGTGCATCACGCCGAGCAGGTAGCCGTCGGCATCGCCCATGCCGGTCAGGCTGGAGACGCCCGTCACGCCGCCGGCGCCGGCGCGGTGCATCAGCACGATGGGCTGGCCCAGGTCCTTGGCGGCGGCCTCGGCCAGCGCGCGCAGCACGGCATCGAACATGCCGCCGGCCGGGAACGGCAGCTGCAGCTGGATCGGCTTGGTCGGGAAGGCGGTGCTGGCGAGGGCCGGCGCGCCGATTGCGCCGGCGGCCAGTGCGCCGAGGCCCATGCGCAACACCGAGCGGCGTGCGATGGACGTGGCTGGGGATGGGAACGCGATAGGCATGGCTGTCTCCTTGGCGGCCTTCGAGAGGCCTGCGCTGTTGAAAAAACGTGCCGGCAAGACTAGAGGCGGCCGGTGCGCCGCGGTATGGCCGATTCGTCGAACGACGATGGCCGTATCGACCAAACGCCTACACGCTCAAGCGGGCGGCAGCGGCAGATAGCGGAACGAACCCATGCTGCGGGCCACACAGCGGCCGGCGTCGTCGCGTACTTCGGCGCGGCAGTGCACGGTGTCCCCATCGTCGGCGATGGCCAGCGCCTCGCCGTCGGCCGTGAGCCGGCCGCGGCCGGGCTGCAGGTAGCTGATGTTCAGGTCCAGCGTGACAGCGGTGCGCGCGAAGCCGATCCTGGACACGGCAGCGCTGGCCATGACCACGTCCAGCAGCGTGGCGACCACGCCGCCGTGCACGGCGTGGATGGGGTTCTCGAGCTCGCGCCGCGCATCGACCACCAGGCGCGCGCGGCCGCCCTCGGAAAACTCGCGCCGGATGCCCAGCAGCTGCGAGAAGGGCACGGCGTCATACCGCCGCGCGGCTTCGGCCGCATCCATCAGCGTGCCTTGGCGTGCTCGGCACGCAGCTGGGTCTTGAGCACCTTGCCAGCGGCCGAGAGCGGCAGCGCAGCCGCAAAGGCCAGGCTGCGCGGGCACTTGTAGCCGGCCAACTGCGTACGGCAGTGGGCCTGGACCGCGCTGGCCAGCTCTGCGCTTGCGGCCACACCGGGCCGCAGCACCACCACCGCATGCACGGCCTCGCCCCAACGGGCATCGGGCACGCCGATCACGGCGGCGTCGACCACGTCCGCATGGCCGCGCAGCGCGGCCTCGACCTCGCCCGAATACACGTTCTCGCCGCCGCTGATGATCATGTCCTTCAGGCGGTCTGCGATGAAGATGAAGCCGTTCTCGTCCATGCGGCCGCCGTCGCCCGTGTGCAGCCAGCCGTTGCGCAGGGCCTGGGCCGAGACCTCGGGCAGCTTCCAGTAGCCGCTGGTGACCATGGGGCCACGGATGACGATCTCGCCGACCTCGCCGCGCGGGCATTCGCGCCCTTCGGGATCGACGATCCGGATCTCCGCACCCAGGCCGGCGCGGCCGACCGAGCGCAGCCGCTCGGCCGGTGCGCCGGGCCGGTGGTTGGCCGGCAGGTTGATGCAGGCCGCGCCCGCCGTCTCGGTCAGGCCGTAGGCCTGGAAGAACTCGGCCTTCGGCCAGGTGGCCAGGGCGCGGTCGAGCAGGTCGGGCGGCATGGGCGCGGCACCGAAGGCGATGCGGTCCAGGCTCTGCACCCTGGCCGCGTCGAAGTTCGGCGCCTCCAGGAGCGCCTGCAGCATGGTGGGCACGACGATGGTGTCGGTGATGCCCAGCTCGAAGACCGCATCGAGCACGGCGTCGGCACGGAACTGCGGCATGGTGACCCAGCTGCCACCCACGATGCTCTGACCGATCAGGCGGCCCAGGCCCGCCACATGGAACAACGGCGCGACCAGCAGCGAGACGCTGTCGGGCGCGTTGTTCAGCTCGGCGCCGCGCGTCATCGAGGCCGACCAGAAGTTCAGGTGCGTGAGCATCACGCCCTTGGAGCGGCCCGTGGTGCCGCCGGTGTAGAGGATGGCGGCCAGAGCGTCGCCGCCGACGCGCGCGTCGTCCACAGGGGCCGTGCTGGCCGCCTGCGTGGCGAAATCGGCCATGGGCAGCGCCTCGGCAAGGTCGGCCAGCCCGGCGCACGGGCCGGCGAAGCTGGCATCGGCGAGCAACAGCGGCGCGCCGCAGTCGGCCAGTGCATGGCGCAGCTCGGGCAAGCTCCAGCGCGTGTTGAGCGGGCAGGCCACGGCGCCCAACCACCAGCAGGCCAGCAGGCCCAGGACCATGGCGTCGTCGTTGGGCGCCAGCAGCGCCACGCGCTCGCCTGCTGCGATGCCGCGCCCACGCAGCACGGCGGCGCGGCGCGCCACCTGGTCGATGAGTTGGGAAAAGGTGTAGCTGCGTGCGGCATCGGGCGCGAGGTGGCGCAGCGCGATCTTCTGGGGATGGCGTTGCAACGAGCGGTGCAGGCCTTGGGTCAGGTACATGGTCGATCTTTCGCGAGGGATTCAGGCTGCGCGGTAACGCAGCGTGGCCATGGCACGGGCCACCAGCTGGCCGGCACCGTCGTGCAATTCGGCCTCACAGAAGCAGACCGAGCGGCCGCCGCCCGTGACCTGGCCTTGCGCACGCAGGCCGGCCCCGCCGGGCTGCACGAAGCCCAGGTGCAGGTCGAGCATGTCCACCGCCTGTGCAGCCGGGTTGCGGGCCAGGGCGGCCTCGACCAGCGCGGTGTCGAGCAGTGCAATGGCCTGGCGGCGGCTGGTGGCGGCGGCCTGCGGTCGGTCGCCCGAGGCGGTGGAGGCCGCGATCGCTTGCGGCCCATCGGCGGCGCCTTCGGTGCGGGCACCTTCGGCCGGAAGGACGACGCTCACGCTGCGACTGATTCGGGCCGGCGCAGGGGCATCGCGATGCGCGCACGCGCGGCCGCGTATTCGCGCGCCATGCGCGCCACGACCTGGCCGGCCGGCTGCACGGCCGAGACCGCGCCGATGCCCTGGCCACAGCCCCAGACGTCCTTCCAGGGCTTGACGCGGTTGCTGCCGAAGTTCATGGCGGAAGGGTCGCTGGTCTCCAGCTTGTCCGGGTCCAGGCCGGCATTGCGGATCGAGGGCTTGAGGTAGTTGCCGTGCACGCCCGTGAACAGGTTGGAGTAGACGATGTCCTCGCTCGTGCTGTCGACGATCATCTGCTTGTAGGCGTCGGCAGCGCGCGCCTCCTCGGTCGCGATGAAGGCCGAGCCGATGTAGGCGAAGTCGGCGCCCAGCGCCTGCGCGGCCAGGATCGCGTCGCCCGTGGCGATGGAACCCGACAGCGCGAGCGGGCCCGTGAACCATCGGCGGATCTCGGCGATCAACGCGAACGGGCTGGTGGTGCCGGCATGGCCGCCGGCGCCGCTGGCCACGGCGATCAGGCCGTCGGCGCCCTTCTCCACCGCCTTGTGCGCAAAGCGGTCGTTGATGACGTCGTGCATCACGATGCCGCCCCAGGCGTGCACGGCGTCGTTGATCTCGGTGCGCGCGCCCAGCGAGGTGATGGTCAGCGGCACCTTGTACCTGGCGCAGACGGCCATGTCGTGGTCGAGCCGGTCGTTGCTCCTGTGCACGATCTGGTTGATCGCGAACGGCGCCGCGGGTGCTTCGGGGTGGGCGCGGTCGTGCGCGGCCAGCGTCTCGGTGATCTCGGCCAGCCAGTCGTCCAGCAGCTCGGCCGGACGTGCATTGAGGGCGGGCATGGAGCCGACGATGCCGGCCTTGCACTGTGCGATCACCAGCTGCGGCACGCTGATGATGAACAGCGGCGAGGCGATGACGGGCAGGCGCAGATGTTGGAAAAGGGGATGGGGCATGGTGCGCGCAGTATCTGGAGCGCCCCGCCCACCATCAATGGCGGAATGGCAGCGCCGATTGGCGCAAAGTGACAAAGCCACCCAAGCTCGGGAAAACCCCGATGGGGCCTACAGCATGCACAGCAGGCTGGCTTCGAGCTGCTCCGTCGGCAAGCGCCGAAAGCCCGAGCGCGCAAAGCGCTGCAGGCGGCCGATCGCGAAAGCCGTCAGCACCGAGGCCTGCACGTTGGCGTCCACCGTGGGGGTGGCTGCGCCCTCCCCGGCCAGGGCCGGCCGCAGGCACTGGCGCAGGCTGGACTCGATGCGGTCGAAGAACTGGTTCATGCGGTTCTGCAGCCGCTCATGCTCCAGCACCAGCGCGTCGCCCACCATGACGCGCACCATGCCGGGGTTCTTCTCGCCGAACTGCAGCAGCACGGTCAGGATGCTGCGCGCCTTCTGCGTGCCTGCTGCGTCCTCGTCGGCCGCGATGGCGCCGACCAGCTGGTACACGCTCTGTTCGATGAAGTCGATGAGGCCCTCGAACATCTGGGCCTTGCTCGCGAAGTGGCGGTACAGCGCGGCCTCGCTGACCTGCAGCCGGCCCGCCAGGGCCGCCGTGGTCACGCGCTCCGCGCCGGGTTGCTCCAGCATGGCTGCCAGCGCCTGCAGGATCTGCAGCCGGCGCTCGCCGGGCTTGGGCCTTTTGCGCGATTCACGCGATTCACGCGATTCGCGCGGTGCGCCGGCTGCCGGGGCAGCCTCGCCACCCTCGGACGTGGCGGTCGGCAGGGCGGCGTCGTCGGGCATGGGGTGCGGTCGGCGCTCAGCGCGCGCGGATCATGGTGCCGTAGGCCTGGTCGGTCAGGATCTCGAGCAGCATCGCGTGGGGCACGCGGCCGTCGACGATGTGCACTGCGTTGACGCCGCTCTTGGCCGCATCGATCGCGCCGGCCAGCTTGGGCAGCATGCCGCCGGAGATGGTGCCGTCGGCGATCAGCTCGTCGATCTCGCGCGATGTCAGCTCGGTCAGCAGATCGCCGGCCTTGTTGAGCACGCCCGGGATGTTGGTCAGCATCATGAGCTTCTCGGCCTGCAGCACGGTCGCCAGCTTGCTGGCCACCACGTCGGCGTTGATGTTGTAGCTCTCGTTGTTCTCGCCGAAGCCGATGGGGCTGATGACGGGGATGAACTGGTCGTCCTGCAGCGCCTTGACCACGCTGGGGTCGATGCCAACGATGTCGCCGACCTGGCCCACGTCGTGGAACTTGGTGGGGTCGGCCTGGTCGGCCATCTGCAGCTTCTGCGCGCGGATCAGGCCGCCGTCGCGCCCGGTCAGGCCCACGGCCTTGCCACCGGCCTGGTTGATGAGTCCCACGATGTCCTGCTGCACCTCGCCGGCCAGCACCCATTCGACGACCTCCATGGTCTCGGCGTCGGTCACGCGCATGCCCTGGATGAACTGGCCCTTCTTGCCCAGGCGCTTGAGCGCGGTCTCGATCTGCGGGCCGCCGCCGTGCACCACCACGGGATTCATGCCGACCAGCTTGAGCAACACCACGTCTTCGGCGAAGTCGGCCTGCAGGGCTGGATCGGTCATGGCGTTGCCGCCGTACTTGATGACGATGGTCTTGCCGTGGAACTTGCGGATGTACGGCAGGGCCTGGGCCAGGATCTCGGCCTTGTCGCGCGGCGCGATGGCGGACAGGTCGGGCTCGGTGGGGGCGGCGGTCATGGCGGGCACTCCGGAGGCTGCAAAAAGTGCGGCGGATTGTAGGGGCCGC
>CAJYRH010000067.1 GCA_913776795.1 uncultured Pseudorhodoferax sp.
CGAGGGCGTCGTGGTGCGTGCCGGGCCCGCCGGCGGGCTGGAGGGCGGGGGGCGGCTGCCGCCCTGAGAACCGTGCTCAGCGGCCGCTGAAGCGCGCCGTGCGCCGCTCCACGAAGGCGCGCACGCCCTCGGCTGCGTCCTCGCTGTTGGCCAGGCCCTTCTGCACGGCGATGAACTCGCCAACGGCTGCCGCCACACCTTCCTCGATGGTCTTGCGTACGTTCAAGCGCGTGGCCACCACCGCGAGCGGCGCCTGCGCCGCGATGGCCTCGGCAATGCGCAGCGCCTCGTCCAGCTGCTGCCCTGCCGGAACCACCCTCTGCACGAAGTTCAGCCGCAGCGCCTCGGCGGTGTCGAACACGTCGGCCGTGAGCAGGTGCAGCAGCGCGTTGCCGCTGCCGGCGCGCTCGGCCATGCGCAGCGTGGCGCCGCCCGTGGCCATGATGCCGCGCTGCACCTCCAGCTGCGAGAAGCGGCAGTCGTCGGCCGCGACCACGATGTCGGCCGCCAGCATCAGCTCGATGCCCAGCGTGTAGGTGATGCCCTGCACCGCCACCACCATCGGCTTGGTGCGGCGGCGGTACTGCGGCATGCCCAGGTCCACCGGGTCCACCAGGCCGTCGGGGATGGCTTTCTCGCCGCGCTGCATCAATGGCGCAAAGCTGGGCAGGTCCAGCCCGGCCGTGAAGTGGCCGCCCAGCGCATGCAGCACGCCCACGCGCAGGGCGGGGTCGTCGTCCAGCCGTGTGTAGGCCTCGGCCAGCTGGCGCTGCATGGCGGGCGTGAAGCCGTTGCGCTTGGCGGTGCGGTCGATGCCGATCAACAGGATGTGGCCGCGCTGCTCGGTCACGATGCGGCCTTCGGCCGGGGTGCTTGTCTCCGTCATTCTTGTGTTCTCCGGGTTGAGGAAATGCTCTGCAGCCAAGGCGCGCCCGTCACGGTGCCGGCGGGCGCGGAGCAGGCCATGCCAGTGCTGCCGCGGGGCCGGAGCTGCCGGACTGCCGGGTGCGTCCCTGGGGAATATCGGCCGGCGGCACGCGAGGTGCCGGCCAACCGGGGTGTTCAGTAGGCGTACACCCCGCGACCCGTCTTGCGGCCCAGGCGGCCGGCGGCCACCATCTCCTTGAGCAGCGGGCAGGGGCGGTACTTGCTGTCGCCATACTCTTCCAGGTAGACGTTCATGACCGCCAGGCACACGTCCAGGCCGATCATGTCGGCCAGCGCCAGCGGGCCTATCGGCTGGTTGCAGCCCAGCTTCATGCCGGCATCGATGTCCTCGGGCGTGGCCAGGCCCTCGGCCAGCACGAAGAAGGCCTCGTTGATCATGGGCACCAGGATGCGGTTGACGACGAAGCCCGGCGCGTTCTTCACCGTGATGGGCGACTTGCCCAGCGCCAGCGCCAGCGCGTGCACCGCGGCGTGCGTCTCGTCGCTGGTCTGCAGGCCGCGGATGATCTCCACCAGCGCCATCATGGGCACCGGGTTGAAGAAGTGCATGCCGATGAACTTGTCGGGCCGTCCGGTGGCGGCGGCCATCTTGGTGATGCTGATCGAGGAGGTGTTCGACGCGATCAGCGTCTCGGGCGGCAGCACGCTTTCTGCCTGCTTCAGGATCTTGAGCTTGAGCTCGTAGTTCTCGGTCGCGGCCTCGACCACGAGCTGCGCGGCCGCCAGGTCGGCGTAGTCGGTGCTTGTCCTGATGCGGGCCAGCGCGGCGTCCTTGTCCGCCGCCGTGATCTTGTCCTTCTTGATGAGCCGGTCCAGGCTGCCGGCCACGGTCGCCAGGCCCTTTTGCACGGCCGCGTCGGAGATGTCGACCATGACGACGTCGAGGCCGCTGGTGGCGCAGGCCTGGGCGATGCCGTTGCCCATGGTGCCGGCGCCGATGATGCCGACGGTGCGGATGGGGGTGCTCATTGGGAACTCCTGGGGATGGGGATGGAAGGGGACGGGCTGCGGTATCGTGGCCGCGTCGAAGGCAGGCCGGGCCTGCTGTGCCGCAGCATCATAAATGTTCGATTTCGCAGTGTTGGGGGGTGGCGCCGTGGGCTACGGGCTGGCGCTGCAGCTTGCAGCGGACGCGTCCGTGCAGGTGGCGCTGGTCGAGGCCGGGCCGCCTGCGTCGTTGCGCCGGCCACGCCCGGCCAGGGGTTGGACCACGGTGGCGCAGCCGGGCCTCAACGGCCGGGCCGTCGCGCTGATGGCCGGCCAGGGCCTGGGTGGCGCGGCTGCCTGGGGCGCAGGCGCCGCGCCGCTGCCCCAGCGCGGCAACCTCACGGTGTTCACCGACGCGCTGGCCGTGCGTGTGCTGCTGCAGGGCCGGCGCGCCACGGGCGCGGAGTTCCACCGCGCGGGCCAGGTGCAGCAGCTGCGCGCCGGCCGCGGCGTCGTGCTGTGCGCCGGCGCGCTGCAGTCACCATTGCTGCTCATGCGCTCGGGCATCGGACCGCACGCCCACTTGGTGTCCGCCGGTGTGGCCACTCGGCATGACCTCGCGGGCGTGGGCCTGGGGCTGCAGGTGCCCGTGCGGCTGCAGCTGCCGTTGCGGCGCGGCGCCTTTGCCGCGCTCGGCCTGCGCCGCTCCAGCGAAGACCTGGAGCTGGTGCTGGAGCAACCCGCCAGCCGCGGTCGCCTGGGCCTGGGCGGCAAGGACCCCGCGCAGCCGCCGCGGCTGGACCCGGACCTGCTCAGCGTGCGCGAAGACCTGCAGGCGCTGGCGCAGCAGCTGCGCACGGTGCTGGCCGGTCTGCCCGCCCAGGGGCTGCGCGCGGTGCGACCCTGGAGCGAGGCGCTGTCCGACCTGGCGCTGGAGCGCCTGCTGCGCGAGCGGGCCGAACCCGGCGACGGGGCCGCCGGCGGCTGCCGCATGGGGGAGGGGCCGCTGGACGTCGTCGATGCGCAGCTGGCCGTGCGCGGCGTGGCGGGCCTGCACGTGGCCGATGCCTCGGTGCTCGCGCTGCTGCCGGCCGATGGACAGGCCGTGGCCGCGCTCGGGGCGCAGCTGGCGCAGCGGCTGCTCGGCACGGGTTGATCAGCTGGCCGGTTCCAACGCCACGATGGTCAGTGCGCCGTCCACGCGTTCGGCCGAGAAGCGGACCTTGTCGCCCTCGTTCACACGCGCCAGCAGACCGGGGTCCGCCGTGCGGAACACCATGGTCATGGCGCCCATGCCCAGGTGCGGCAGCGGGCCGTGCCGCAGCGTGATGCGGCCCTGGGCGCGGTCGATCCTGCGCACCTCGCCGGTGGCCATCGCATCGGCCGAGGCCGCGGTGGGCGCGCCATGGCCGGCGTGCCCGTCGTGGGCGTCCTGCGCCGCAGCCCCGACGGAACAGGCCAGCGCGGCGGCGGCCAGAAGAATGCGTGCACGCATGGGATGCTCCTGATTCAACGGGGTTCGTGTGGGCCGGGCTTGCGCGCGCGCAGCGGCGGGGTGGCGCTGGCCGGCGCGGCGTCGGCGCGCGGCGCGGGCGGCAGCGCGCCCTCATGCAGGCGCGCCACGCTGCCGGCCGGATGCCGGAACCAGCCCGGGTCGCCGTAGTCCCCCGGGGCCTGGTCGTCGCGCACCTTCACCACGCTGAACATGCCGCCCATCTCCAGCGGGCCGAACGGCCCCGTGCCCGTCATCATGGGCAGTGTGTTGTCGGGCAGCGGCATCTCCATGCTGCCCATCTCGGCCATGCCGGCACTGCCCATGGCCATGTAGTCGGGCACCAGCTTGCTGATCCGCTCGGCCACGTCGTTCTGTTCCACGCCGATCATGTTCGGCACGTCGTGGCCCATGGCGTTCATGGCGTGGTGCGCCTTGTGGCAATGGATGGCCCAGTCGCCGGCCACCGCGTCGAACTCGATGGCGCGCATCTGGCCCACGGCCACGTCGGTCGTGACCTCGGGCCAGCGCGCGGCCTTGGGCACCCAGCCGCCATCGGTGCCGGTCACCTCGAAGTGCGGGCCATGCAGGTGGATCGGGTGGTTGGTCATCGTGAGGTTGCCCACGCGGATGCGCACGCGGTCGCCCGTGCGCGCCACCAGCGGGTCGATGCCCGGGAACACGCGGCTGTTCCAGGTCCACAGGTTGAAGTCGGTCATCTCGGCCACGCGCGGCACGGCACTGCCCGGCTCGATCGCGTAGGAGGCCAGCAGGAACGCGAAGTCGCGGTCCACCGCCATCTGCCGCGGGTTCTTCGGGTGCACGATGAACAGGCCCATCATGCCCATGGCCATCTGCACCATCTCGTCGGCATGCGGGTGGTACATGTGGGTGCCGGGGCGCAGCATCGTGAACTCGTAGACGAAGGTCTTGCCGGGCGGGATCTGCGGCTGCGTGAGGCCGCCCACGCCATCCATGCCGTTGGGCAGCAGGAGGCCGTGCCAGTGCACGGTCGTGTGCTCGGGCAGCCGGTTGGTCACGAAGATGCGCACGCGGTCGCCTTCCACGGCCTCGATGGTGGGGCCGGGGCTGGCGCCGTTGTAGCCCCACAGGCGCGCCTGCATGCCGGGCGCGAGTTCGCGCAGCACCGGCTCGGCCACCAGGTGGAACTCCTTGACGCCGGCGTTCATGCGCCAGGGCAGCGACCAGCCGTTCAGCGTGACGACGGGGCGGAACGGCCGGCCCGTGGGCGGTGGGGGTGGCGGCCGGGTGCCGGCACTGGCCGGGCTGCCGGTGGCGGGTTCGGGCAGGGCGGCCAGCGCGACGCGCGCCACGCCGGTCATGGCGACGGCACCGGCGGCCGCGCGGAAGAAATGTCTGCGGTCGGACATGGGTGCTTTCAGTGGCCGGTATGGCCGGAAGGAGAAGGGACGGTGTGCGAAGCGGCGGTGGGGGACGCGTAGGTGGGAGGTGCGGCAGTGGGCGGTGCGGCGGTGGGCGGTGCGGCGGTGGGGGAAGCGTAGGTGGGCGGCAAGGCCATGGCCTGCTGCAGGCGGCTGTCGGCCAGCCAGAAATCGCGCTGCGCCTCGACGGCGGCCGCCACGCTGCGCACCTGCTCGCGCGCATCGGCCAGCAGTTCGAACACGCCGATCAGCATGCCGTTGTAGCGCAGCAGGTTTTGCTCGGCGATGCGCTGGCGCAGCGGCACGACCTCGTCGAGCTGCTGGCGCGCGAGCGCGTGCGCCGTGCGCCAGGCCGACCAGCTTTCGCGCACCTCCGAACGGGCCCGCACCGCGACGTCGGCGGCCTCGTGCAGCGCCTGGCGGTAGCGCGCTTCGGCGCCGGCCCAGCGCACGCGGCCGAAGTCGAACAGCGGCAGTTCGACGGCCGCCTGCCAGCCCGCGGACCGCGGTGCGCCCGTGCTGCTCTTGTTCTCCAGGCCGAACTCGAGCAGGTTGACGTAGCCCGTGGCCTGGTCGAGCCCCAGCGCGCGGGCCGTTGCCTCGGCGTGCTGGCGCGCGGCCAGCAGATCGAGCCGCCGCGCAACGGCCTGGTCTTCGGCGTCGGCAGGGATGGCCTGTGCCGGGGGCAGATCGGGCAACCGCGCGGGCAACTGCAGGGCGGCGCGTTGGGCTGCGCTCAAGCCCAGCGCGCGCGCCAGGCGCTCGTGCGCTGCCGTCGCGCGGTGGCGCGCGCGGGCGAGGTCGGCCACGGCCTGCGCATGGAAGGCCTGCTCGCGCATCTGCGCGAGAGCCGGAACATTGCCAGCCGCCACCATGCGCCGGGCCAGCAGGCTGGCCGCCTCGGCCGCCTCCTGCACCTGTGCGAAGTACTGCACCAGCTGCTGCGCGGCCACGGCCTCGGTCCAGCCATCGCGCGCCTGGTGCGCCTGTTCGACGGCTGCGGCTGCGGTCTCCACCTGGGCCTGGGCGAAGCGCTCCTGCTCCACGCGCTGCGTGGCCGGCAGCGTGAGCAGGCCCAGCAGGTTGAACACCAGCGAGCGTTCGATCTCCAGCGCGCCGCCGCCTTCGCGCAGGCGGCTGAAGTTGAGGACGGGGCTGGCAAGCCTGCCGGCGCGCACGCGGTCGGCCTCGGCCACGCCCAGCGCAGCGAAACGGGCTTGCAGGCCGCGGTGCTGGAGCAGCGCGAGCTCGACGGCACCCTGCGACTGCAGCGGCGCGCGCAGCAGCTCGGCGGCGCGGGCCTGGGCGCTGTCCGCCATGTCGGCGTCGCGCGCATGGACGGGGGCCTGGCCGGTGCGCTCGCGCGTCAGCGCGGCCACGCGGTCCATGCCACCGTCGGGCGAGAAGCTGGCGCAGCCGGACAGGAGCAGCACCAGCGGGAGGAGGAATCGGGTCATGGTTCGACAGGTCTGGGCGCCGTCGTGCCCGGCGCGGGCGGCAACGGCGGGCGCGCATGCGCAACGCACGCGCGAGCGACTTCCGGCCTGCGGGCAGCAGGCCGTGCGGCGTCAGACCGTTCGGGGAGGGCGCTCGGGGCCGTCGCGCTCGAAGCGCACGGCTTGGGGCGGCAGCGCCGGGAAGCTGGCAGCCGGCAGCGCGACCGCCGGCACCGGCGGCTGGCCGGTGGCGGCCAGCGGGGTCAGTGAACAGAATGCCGCGCAGTGCGTGCAGGCCTGGTGGCCGGCGTGCTGGCTGCCGTGCCCATCTCCGCCGTGGGCGTGGTGCCCGGGGGCGGCGTCGGCCACCGCACCCTGTTCGTGTGCATGGGCATGCGCAACGTCATGTTCTGCCACCGGCGCTGGCGCAGGCGCGCACAGCAGCGCGGCGGCCAGCACGCCGCGCACGGGCAGCAGCACGGCCAGCAACAGGATCAGCGAGAGGCGCAGCAGCTTCACGGCGGCCAGTGTAGTCAGGCCTGGTGACCGGCCAGCGAATCGATGATGGGGCAGTCCGGCCGGTCGTCGCCGTGGCAGCAGTGCACCAGGTGCTGCAGCGTCGACCGCATGGCCTGCAGCTCGGCCAGCTTGGCGTCCAGCTCGGCGAGGTGGGCCTGGGCCAGCGCCTTGACCTGGCGGCTCGGTCGCTTGCGGTCCCACCACAGGCCCAGCAACTCGCGGATCTGCTCGATCGAGAAACCCAGGTCGCGCGCGTGGCGGATGAAGCGCAGCGTGCCGATCTCCTTGTCGCCATACAGCCGGTAGCCCGCCTGCGTGCGCGTGGCCTCGGGAAACAGGCCCACGCCCTCGTAGTGGCGGATCATCTTGGCCGACACGCCCGTGGCCTTGGCGGCCTCGCCGATGTTCATCATGTCGTGCTCCTTTGTTCCACGCTGCGCCAGCGCCGCAG
>CAJYRH010000068.1 GCA_913776795.1 uncultured Pseudorhodoferax sp.
CGGCAACGTGCAGTCGCTCACCGACCTGGCCGGCGGGCGCATCGACTTCGCGTTCGACAGCCGCGCGCCCGCCGCCGTGTTCCTGCGCGCCGGCCAGGTGCGGCCCATCGCCGTGACCAACACCGAGCGCCAGGCCGACTACCCGGACCTGCCGGCCATCGCGGAACAGGCGCCAGGCTACGGCATCGAGGGCTGGACCGGGCTGTTCGTGCCCAGCCGCACGCCACCGGACATCGTGCAGCGGCTCGCCGAAGCGGCGCAACGCGCGGCGGCCGACCCTGCCGCAGTACAACGCTTCATCACCGCCGGCGGGGCGCCGCCGGCCTTCCTGGGCCCTGCCGACGCATTGGCCTACATGCGGCTGGACCACGAGCGCACGGCGCGCGTGGTGAAGCAGGCCAACATCACGGCGGGCTGACCATGACGACACCCTCCAATGTCCCGCTGGCCGGCCTCAAGGTCCTGGACCTCGGCCAGATCTACCAGGGCCCCTACTGCGGCTTCCTGCTGGCCATGGCCGGCGCCACCGTGGTCAAGGTGGAGCCGCCCGGCGGCGAAGCCGGTCGCGCACGGCGCGCCGCCACCTTGCCGCTGGCCATGCTCAACGGCAACAAGCGCGGCATCGCACTGAACTTCAAGCATCCCGAGGGGCGGCGCCTGTTCATGGAACTCGTGCAGCAGTTCGACGTGGTACTGGAGAACTACGCACCCGGCGTGATGGACCGGCTCGGCATCGGCGCCGAGGCCTTGCTGGCTGCCAACCCGCGCCTGGTCTATGCCAGCGCCTCGGGCTACGGCAGCTGGGGCGCCGACCGCGACCGGCTGGCCATGGACCTCACGATCCAGGCCACCAGCGGCGCCATGGCGCTGACGGGCTGGCCCGACCGGCCGCCCGTCAAGGCCGGGCCCGCCTTCGCCGACTTCCTGGGCGGCACGCACCTGTACGCCGCCATCATGACCGCGCTGTACGAGCGCGCGCGCACCGGCCGCGGCCGCCGCGTGGAGATCGCCATGCAGGACGCGATGTACCCGCCCATGGCCTCCAACCTCACGGTGTTCTTCGAGAACCCGCAGGCACCCTTGCGCACCGGCAACCGGCACGGCGGCCTGGGGCTGGCGCCCTACAACGCCTACCGGGCGGCCGATGGCCATGTGGCCATCATGTGCGTGACGCCCGGCCACTGGGGCAACCTGGTGCGCGCCATGGGCCGGCCCGAGCTCGCCGACGACGCGCGCTATGCCGACCATCCCGCGCGCGCGGCCATCATGGACGAGGTCGACGCGCTGGTGGAGGGCTGGACGCAGCGCCACACGCGCGCCGAGCTGCAGGCCCTGGCCCAGGCCCACCATTTCCCCTGCGCGCCGGTGCGCGACCTGGCCGAGGTCGTGGCCGATCCGCACCTGCACGCGCGCGGCATGCTGCAGCGCACGCAGCATCCGGAACTGGGGGAGGTGGTGCTGCACAACAGCCCGCTGCGCTTCGAGGGCCTCGACCCCTTGCCGCTGGTGCGCGAGCCGCGGCTCGGCGAGCACACGGCCGAGGTGCTGGCCGAGTACCTGGGGCTGGACGCGCCCGAGATCGCGCGGCTGGCGGCGTCCGGGGCGCTCGGCGCCGCAGCGCCGAAGGCGGCCTGAACGCAGCGGTCAGGCCAGCGCGCGCCGGATGCGTGCGGCCGTGCGCAGCAGCAGTTCGGCGTACTGCTGCTCGGTCGCGCGCTGCCGGTCCTCGGCCGGCGCGCGGTAGCTGATGTTGAGCGCATGCACCGGGTGGCCCGGCAGCACCAGCGGGGCCGCCACCGCCATCACGCCGTTGCGGTGGTCGAAGCTGCAATAGCCGTCGCGCCGCACGGCCGCCAGCGCAGCGGCCAGGTCGCGCCGGATGCCGGCCCAGCGCTCCTCGTAGCGCAGCGCGAGCAGGTCCAGCATCTGCCGGCGCGCGGCCGGGGTCTGCCCGCCCAGCCAGGCCCGGCCCAGCGCCGTCTCGGCCATGGGCAGCCGGGTGCCGGCGATGATGTGGCGGAAGATGCCCAGGTGGCTCTTGCGCACGGAGTCCAGGTAGACCACGTCGCAGTCGTCGGCCAGGGCCAGGCCCACATTGATGCGCTGGCCCTCGGACACCTCGCGCATGAAGGGCAGTGCGGCCTGCAGCACCGTGGAGCCGTTGCGCACCGCCAGCCCCAGGCCCAGGAACGGCGCGCCGAGCCGGTACAGGCCGGTGGACACCTCGTGGTCGAGAAAGCCCTCGGACACGAGCGTGGCCGCCAGCCGGCTCACGCTGGCGCGCGGAAAGCCCGTGCGCTCGGCCAGCTCGGCGTTGCTGAGCGAGGTGATGCCGGGCCGGAACGCGCGCAGCAGCTGAAGGCCGCGTTCCAGCGACCGCACGCCCGGCGTGTCGCGCACGAACACGCCCGACTCGCGCGTGCGGCGCCGCGAGGACGGGGACGAGGCAGCAGGCCTTGAGCGGGGCATCGGGCCATCATACGGAGGCCGTCCTGTTGACAGACGACGGCGCCGAAAGTGCGGCGTGACCTACCATGGCCAGCGCTTGCTGGTGCCCGAGAG
>CAJYRH010000069.1 GCA_913776795.1 uncultured Pseudorhodoferax sp.
CCCACCGCGGCCGCACGCTGGACTACCGGCTTTACGTGCCGCCGACCGTGGCCGGGGCAGCGGTCGCGCCGCGCCCGCTGGTCGTCATGCTCCATGGCTGTACGCAGGATGCGCAGGACTTCGCCACCGGCACCCGCATGAACACTCTGGCACGCGATGCCGGCGTGCTGGTGCTCTATCCCGAGCAAGCCCAGCAGGCCAACCCACACCGCTGCTGGAACTGGTTCAAGGCCCAGCACCAGCAGCGCGACCGCGGCGAGCCCGACCTGCTGGCCGCACTGACGCGCAGGATCGCCGCCGAACAGGCGGTGGACGACTCGCGGATCTACGTGGCGGGCCTGTCGGCCGGCGGGGCCATGGCCGACATCCTGGGGCACAGCCATCCCGATCTGTTCGCGGCCGTCGGCGTGCACTCGGGCCTTCCGCAGGGGGTGGCGTCCGACCTGCCGGCTGCGCTGGCCGCCATGCGCAGCGGGCCTGCGACCACGACCGCAGGCAAGGCCCAGGGCATCCCGGCCATCGTCTTCCACGGCGACGCCGATACCACCGTACATCCCGCAAACGGAGCGGCCCTTGCCGAAGCGGCTGCCCGCGTGCAAGGCGATGGGTACCCCCAGACCAACCACGGCCGCGAGGCCGCCGGCCAGTCCTTCACATCCACGGTCCACCGCGCCGCGAACGGTCGCTCGGTCGTGGAGCATTGGGTGGTCCATGGCCTGGGCCACGCCTGGTCGGGCGGCAGTGCACAGGGCAGCTACACGGCACCGGGCGGCGTGGACGCCAGCGCCGAGATGCTGCGCTTCTTCCTGTCGCACAGGCGTCCCTAGACGCCACCGGGCCGGCGCCCGGCACCTAGAATCGCGCGGCGCCAGCCCTTGCGGCCGGCGCGAAGCGTTCTCAGGGCGGGGTGAAACTCCCCACCGGCGGTGATGGCGGGGCAACCCGCACAAGCCCGCGAGCGCCTTGCACCGCACGGTGCGAGGGTCAGCAGATCCGGTGCGATCCCGGAGCCGACGGTCACAGTCCGGATGAAAGAGAGCGCGATCGCGGCATCCCGCGCGTGTCCCCCGTGGCTGCGTGCAGGCCATGCGCTCGTGCGCCCTGATTCAGGCCAACCTTGCTCCAAGGAACCACCATGAGTCAGCTCAACGACCTTCCTCTCTCCTCCCACAGCGGCAGCGAACAGCGCCGCATCGCCTTCGTCGAGGCGCAGTGGCACTCCGACATCGTGCACCAGGCGCGCGACGCCTTCCTCGCCGAGATGGAACGCCAGGGCGTGCCGCGCGAGCGCATCGACGTGCTCGACGTGCCCGGCGCCTTCGAGATCCCGCTGCATGCCAAGCGTCTGGCCCAGTCGGGCCGCTACGCCGCCGTGGTCTGCTGCGCGCTGGTCGTCGACGGTGGCATCTACCGTCACGAGTTCGTGGCCAACACGGTGGTCAGCCGCCTGATGGACCTGCAGCTCGAGACGGGGGTGCCCATGATCTCGGCCGTGCTCACGCCACACCACTTCCACGAGCACGTGGAGCACCGCAAGTACTTCCATCAGCACTTCGCCGTGAAGGGAACCGAGGCGGCGCAGGCCTGCGTGCAGACCATCGCCGGCTTGCAGCGCCTGGACGCACTGCTCGCGGCCTGAGAACGTGATCACCCGCCCGGGGTGAACAGGTTCCACCGCCGCAGCAATTCGGGCAGGGCGGACGCCAGGATCGCCACGCCCGAGGCCGTCAGCAGCCCGAGCACGAGGCGGCGGAACGACGCCTCGGACAGGCCCCGGTACAGCCGTGCGCCGAGCAGCACGGGCACCAGCACGGCCACCCCCACGACAGCCAGCAGCGGCAGCATGGCGACCGTCAGGTGGCCGCCAAGCACATGCAGCACCAGCGCCACGCTCAGCATGGCCAGGTTGAAGTTCTGGATGACGGCGCGCTGTGCATCCCTCGGGTAGCCACGCAGGGTGCACCACAGCGTAGGCACCGTGCCTGACAGCCCGCCGATGCCGCCCATCACCCCACCGACCAGGCCGGCCACCCCGTCACCGAGCCGCCCGCCGCCGATGCGCGGCAGCCGCGCGGACAGCAGCATGGTCGGGCACCAGACCACCAGCAGCAGGCCCAGCGCGGCCTTGAAGACCACCACGTCCAGCCGCGGCAGCAGCCACAGGCCCAGCGGCGCGCCGCACAGGCCGCCTGCCAGAAACGGCCAGAGCAAGGCCGTGTCGGGCATGCGGCGCGGCGTGAAGGCCGCGATCACCTGCCCGGTCCAGCCGCCGAAGATCGCCAGCGAGGCACCCAGCAGCGGGTCCAGCGTCCAGGCCCAGACCGACAGCGAGACCATGCTGAACGCAAAGCCCGACAGGCCCTGCACAAAACCGGCCAGAGCCGCACCGATGGCGACCCAGGCGACCAGCGCCACCGACACTCAGGCCGGCGCCAGGGCCGTGCGCCGCACGCGGCCTACGTTGAACGCGCTGGCAATCAGCACGCCCTGTACGGCCGCCAGGCCGATGAAGACAGTAGCGTAGTGGCGCTGGTCCATGAGCGGACCGAACACCAGCGGCGCGAGGGCCTGGCCGATGTCCAGGCCGGAATAGACGACGCCGTAGACCCGGCCACTCGCGTTGGGCGGCGTGGCGCGCTTGACGATCATGTCGCGCGACGGCCCGGCGATGCCCGCGCCCAGGCCCATGAGGCCGAACATCACCGGCACCATCCAGGCCGGCGGGTGGGCCAGGCCCAGCGCCAGCGCCACGCACGCTGCGAAACCGAAACCCAGCGCCACCAGCTTCTCGCAGCGTGTGGGGTCGGCCACCAGGAACCCTCCTGCCACCATGGCCAGCGCGCTGCAGACCATGTAGACCGTCAGGCACAGCGCGGCCTGCGCCACCGGCACGGCGTGCAGCTCCCGGGCGGCCCCAGGTGCGAACACCTGCACGATGCCCAGCGCCACGGCGTAGAAG
>CAJYRH010000070.1 GCA_913776795.1 uncultured Pseudorhodoferax sp.
ATAGAACGAGTGCCTCCTAAGCGCTAGATACAGGTTCGATTCCTGTCGAGGGGACCAGCAGGATCCGCCAGTCCTGCGGCATCGGCCCGAACAAGGCACCAATCAGATCTGCAGCCATGCACGCCCAGGCCCTGCAGTCTGCCGCCTATAAGGTTCCGGGCTGTTGAGGCAACCATGACTGAGCACTTTTCGCCGTGCGAGCGAGCCGCAGGCGCCAGAGCGAACGCAGTTCGTTCCGCTGGGAACGACGCAAACCATGTGGCGCTTGACTATCCATGCGCCTTGAAAGGTCGACGTCCACGCCGCGCGCCATCCGCTGCAGCGAATGCAGCGCATGGGGGCTCCGTCGCGCACCGGGGTGCGCGTCGGCGGTGATCGGACTGTCAGACGCGGTAGGACTCGTCCGATGACGAGCTGCTTTACACAATCACCGGGTTAACCCTAGGATCACCTGCAAGTCCTTCCCGCACGGGGCTGGCACGGTGTTTGCACAACAAAAAAATGACCTCCCTCAAGCTCAAACGCCTCCTCGTCGCCGTCGTGTCGTTGCTTGCCGTTTCGGCTGCCGTCGCCTTCGGTGCCTATCCCAACCTGCCCACGGTGACCGAGCTGCCATTGCCCATGGCGTCAATGGAGTCCTGGGCTGCAGGACTGCTGGCTGAAGATGGCTGGAAGGTTGTCGCGGCGGTGGCCGTGATGGCAGTCATTGCCAAACGCAGTGGCAAGGCCTAGGGGCTGTAACCAGCCCAGTCTGTGAGCCTTCCCAGGTTCATGCGGCGTCACGACACCGTTCGCGCACGCCCGTAACGGGTGCATTCCATCTCAGTTCCGAACCTGCAATCACGGTGGTGGGGGGTGCACTGCGCCTGCCCTTCGGCTACCCGCTGGAGTGGGTCGGCTTCTCGACGACCCAAGCCCAGGCGCAGATCCGAAATTGCCCACCGCCTGGTCGCGGCGGAAGCGCCCATGCCCACCACACTGAAGCTTCTGGATGCAGATCGCATGGCCGGCCTGCGCCGACCTCGCCATCAAGGTGAGTGAGAAGTTGTCGCCTGCGCGCTGACCCTCGCGACGGGAGTCCTTCATGCTGGCGGTTCAGGAGGCACGCGGCCCTACCTGCGCTGCAGGTGCCAAAGTACCACGGGTGCCGCTCTAAAATCCGCCGCGGTCACACACCCTCGGCCTCTTAGTCCAGACCCGAGGCCAAGGGCCGCGCACCCGCACCACCGAGGACACCAGCATGGCCACCCACACCCTTCGCACAGCCACCCTCGCCCTCACATTCCTGGCCGCCGTGTCGACGCAGGCCGCGAGCCCGCTCGACGCGCTCAAAGGTGCCGCAGGCGAGCAGTTCGGAGGCAGTGCAGCAGGCATGTTGGGTGGGCTGGGCCTGCCCAGCATCGGCAGCGGTACTGCCAGCAACGCAGCCGGCGTTCTGCAGTACTGCATCGAGCGCAAGTACCTTGCCGGCGGTGCCGCAGGCATCAAGGACAAGCTGCTGGGCAAGATCGGTCTGGGCGGCGGCAAGGAGACGCAGGACAAGGGCTACCAGAGCGGCCTGTCCGGCATCCTGAGTGGCAGCGACGGCAAGACCTTCGACATGGGCAAGCTGCAGGACCGAATCAAGGACAAGGCTTGCGAATACGTGCTGGACAACGCCAAGTCGCTGATCTGACCTGCCTCAGTGCCAGACCCCGGGAAACGCCCAGACCAGCGACCCCGTCATGATCAGGTACCGCAAAAACTTGCCGATGGCCATGTAGACCAGGCAGGGCCAGAACGGCAACCGCAGCCAGCCCGCCACCGCGCACAGCGGATCGCCCACCGCCGGCAGCCAGGCCAGCAAGCAGGCCTTGGGCCCCAGCTTCTTCAGCCAGCCCAGCACCCGCACGTGGTGCGAGGAATGGCTGTAGCGATCGGCCACCTTGTGCGCGCCATAGCCCAACCACCAGTCCAGCGCGCCCCCCAGCGTGTTGCCCACCGTGGCGACGAGTATGGCCGGCCAGAACAGTTCGGGGTTGAGCTTGACCAGGCCGAACACCACTGGCTCGGAGCCCAGCGGCAGCAGCGTCGCCGAAATGAAGGACACGACGAACACCGTGCTCAGGCCGAACTCGGGCAGCGCCAGCGCGCTCAGCAGTTGGTTCAGCCAGGCTTCCATGAGCGGGGCAGTATAGGGGGCCGCTCCGCCCCGCCCGTGTAGGCCGCCGACCGTTTCAATTGCTGAAATATCAGGCAGCTAGAATCCGACCCCCGCGTCCCCTCCCGCCCCCCCGCCCCACCATGCAGATCGGCCAGTTTCCATTGGCGAACAACGTGTTCGCCGCCCCCATGGCCGGGGTGACGGACCGCCCGTTCCGCCAGTTGTGCAAGCAGCTCGGGGCCGGCTATGCGGTCAGCGAAATGGTGACCTCGCGGCGCGACCTGTGGGCTTCGCTGAAGACCTCGCGCCGGGCCGACCACGCCGGCGAGGCCGCGCCCATCGCCGTGCAGATCGCCGGCACCGATCCCGAGATGATGGCCGAGGCGGCCGCCTACAACCTGGACCGTGGCGCCCAGATCATCGACATCAACATGGGCTGCCCGGCCAAGAAGGTCTGCAACAAGTGGGCCGGCTCGGCCTTGATGCAGAACGAGGCGCTGGCCGTGGCCATCGCACAGGCCGTGGTGGCCGTCTGCGCACCGCAGAACGTGCCGGTCACGCTCAAGATGCGCACGGGCTGGTGCGCCGAGCAGCGCAATGCCGTGGTGCTGGCACGCGCCTTCGAGAACGTCGGCATCCAGATGCTGACCGTGCACGGCCGCACGCGCGAGCAGGGCTACAGTGGCCATGCCGAGTACGAGACCATCGCGGCCGTGAAGGCCGCCGTGCGCGTCCCGGTGGTGGCCAATGGCGACATCACCACGCCCGAGCGCGCACGCGAGGTGCTGGCCGCCACGGGCGCGGACGCCGTCATGGTCGGCCGCGCAGCCCAGGGTCGCCCCTGGATCTTCCGCGAGATCGTGCACTTCCTCGCGACGGGCGAGCACCTGGCGCCGCCCTTGGTGGCCGAGGTGAGGCGTCTGCTGCTGGACCACCTGGCCGAGCACTACGCGTTGTATGGCGAATACACCGGCGTGCGCTCGGCGCGCAAGCACATCGGCTGGTACGTGCGCGAATTGCCGGGGGGCGAGGCCTTTCGCCAGCGCATGAACCGGCTCGAGCAGCCGACCGAACAACTGGCCGCCGTGGCCGAATTCATGGACGGGATGGGCAGCCTGCAGGAGCGCATGCCCGCCACCGTGCCGAGCAGCCAAGAACTTCTGGAGGAGAGCGCAGCGTGAGCAAGAAAAGTATCGAAGAGTGCGTGCGCAGCAGCCTGGAAACCTACCTCAAAGACCTGCACGGCATCGAACCCAATGGCGTCTACGAGATGATGATCCGCGCCGTCGAAAAGCCCATGCTCGAGGTCGTGATGCAGCATGCCGAGCACAACCAGTCGCGTGCCGCCGAATGGCTGGGCCTGAACCGCAACACGCTGCGCAAGAAGCTCGTTGACCACAAGCTCATCAAGTGAGCCGGCCCCCATCCCTTTGCTTTTCTCCTTCGATCCGATGAACGCACTGATCTCCGTTTCCGACAAGACCGGCGTGCTGGCGCTGGCCCAGGGCCTGCATGCGCTGGGCGTCAAGCTGCTGTCCACCGGCGGCACCGCCAAGCTGCTGGCCGATGCCGGGCTGCCAGTGACCGAAGTCGCCGACCACACCGGTTTTCCCGAGATGCTGGACGGCCGCGTCAAGACGTTGCACCCGAAGATCCACAGCGGCCTGTTGGCGCGCCGCGAACTGCCAGCGCACATGGCGGCGCTGGCCGACCACGGCATCGAGACCATCGACCTGCTGGTCGTGAACCTCTACCCGTTCGAAGCCACCGTGGCCAAGCCCGGTTGCACGCTGGAAGATGCCATCGAGAACATCGACATCGGCGGCCCGGCCATGGTGCGCAGCGCGGCCAAGAACTGGAAGGACGTGGCGGTGCTGACCGACGCCTCCCAGTACGAGGCCGTGCTGGCCGAACTTCGATCCGGGAACGGCAGGCTGTCGGACAAGACGCGTTTCGCGCTGTCGGTGGCCGCGTTCAACCGCATCGCCGATTACGACGGCGCCATCAGCGACTTCCTCTCGGCGGTGGACTTCGAGGCCAGCGCCGGCCAGCCCGCACCCGTGCGTGCGCTGTTCCCGGCGCAGAGCAACGGCCGCTTCGTCAAGCTGCAGGACCTGCGCTACGGCGAGAACCCGCACCAGCAGGCCGCGTTCTACCGCGACCTGTACCCGGCACCCGGCTCGCTCGTGAGCGCCAAGCAGTTGCAGGGCAAGGAGCTCTCGTACAACAACATCGCCGATGCCGACGCCGCCTGGGAGTGCGTCAAGAGCTTCGACGTGCCGGCCTGCGTGATCGTCAAGCACGCCAACCCCTGCGGCGTGGCCGTCGGACGGGACGCGCTGGACGCCTACGGCAAGGCCTTCCAGACCGACCCGACCTCCGCCTTCGGCGGCATCATCGCCTTCAATCGCCCGGTCGACCTGGCCACGGCGCAGCAGGTGCACAAGCAGTTCGTCGAAGTGCTGATGGCCCCGGGCTACAGCGACGAGGCGCTGGCATTGTTCCAGTCGACCAAGGCCAAGCAGAACGTGCGTGTGCTGCAGATCGCCCTGCCGAACGCCTATGGCGCCGCTGACGCGACGCGTGGCGGCGCCACCGACTGGGACAACGGCCGCAACGCCATGGACGTCAAGCGGGTTGGCTCGGGCCTGTTGATCCAGACCGCCGACAACCACGAACTGCAACTGGCCGACCTCAAGGTGGTGACGAAGAAGCAGCCAACGGCGGAGGAACTGCAGGATCTGCTGTTTGCCTGGAAGGTTGCGAAGTACGTCAAGAGCAACGCCATCGTGTTCTGCAAGAACGGCATGACCATGGGCGTAGGCGCCGGCCAGATGAGCCGACTGGACTCGGCGCGCATCGCCAGCATCAAGGCCGATCACGCCAAGCTGTCGCTGGCCGGCACGGCGGTGGCGAGCGATGCGTTCTTCCCGTTCCGCGATGGCCTGGACGTGGTGGTGGATGCGGGCGCGACCTGCGTGATCCAGCCTGGCGGTTCCATGCGCGACCAGGAGGTCATCGACGCGGCCGACGAGCGCGGCGTGGCCATGGTGTTCTCGGGCGTGCGGCACTTCCGCCACTGATGCACCGCCCTCCCCAACAAAAAGCCCGCATTGCAGCGGGCTTTTTTCCTGGCAGCGAATTCAGCGCCAGTGCGGGCGCCCGTAATAGCGCGGCGGCGGGCCGTAGTGCCGGTGCGACAGATTGGCGCCGATCACGCCCAGCCCGATGCCGATGGCCAGCGGCGCGACATAAGACGGCGGGCTGTAATAGGTCGGGGCCGATTCGTAGACCGTGGTCACCGGCTCGGTCTGGTAGACCGTGGCCGGCTGGACGTAGGTTGTGCTGGAAATGTTGCGGGCCGGTGCACGCACCGGGGCCTGCTGCACGGGCGGCACGTTGCCGATGGGCGTGACCTGCAGCGGCACGGTCGGACCCGGGTCGTTGGCCATCTGCACCTGGTAACGCCTGCCGGCGTACTCGTAGACCACGTCGTAGTACGACGTCTGGTTCTGGTAGAACGTCTGCGTGCTGCAGTTCTGCACGGTGCGGACCTGGTCAGGCCGCTGGCCTTCGACCTGGTTGCCGACCACGGCGCCACCCAAGGCACCGATCGCCGTCGCTGCAGCGTGGCCGCTCCCGCCACCGAAGGCGCTGCCGATCACGCCACCGGCGATGGCGCCGATGACGGCGCCCGCACCCGAGGGCTGCGACGCCGTGACCACCTGCTGGTTGTTGCAGACCAGGCGCGGCACGGCGACCTGCTGCATGACTGGCGTGGCCGAGATCACGGTGCCGTATTCCTGGGCCAGCACCGAAGCGCTCAGCAGGCTGGCGCCGGCAAGAAGCAGAAGCTTTTTCATGGTGATCCTTCCGACCTGTAAGCCGCCGAAAAGTTTAGGCCTTTACACAGGCTTTTCAACGCCCCGGCTGCGCGCGGCGTTGACGCCACGGATCAGCCTCGCCCAAGCAGGCGGAACACGGCGCGAGCGGCATCCACGGTCTGCGCGATGTCGTCGTCGCTGTGTGCTGCGCTGACGAAGCCCGCCTCATACAGTGCCGGGGCGATGTACACACCGCGCCCGAGCAGGCCATGAAACAGTTTGTTGAACCGCGCGCCGTCGGTGGTCATGACGGTGCGGTAGTCCTGCGGCAGGGCGTCCAGCAGGAAGAAGCCGAACATGCCGCCCTCGCTGTCACCACTGAACGGCACCCCCTCGTCGGCAGCAGCCTGGCGCAGGCCGGCCACCAGCGCCTGCGTGCGCCGTGCCAGCGCCTCGTAAAAGCCCGGCTTGCCGATCTCGTGCAGCGTGGCCAGCCCGCAGGCCGTGGCCACCGGGTTGCC
>CAJYRH010000071.1 GCA_913776795.1 uncultured Pseudorhodoferax sp.
GTTCCTACAGTGCGGCTGCAGGCTCACCGCACGAGTCGCCGCGCGGCGCGGACTGCGTACCGCCGTTTCCCACCCCGATCATCCGACCCGACAAGGAGCTTCCATGAAAACCACCCTCTGCTCCGCCGCGCTGCTGGCCTGCGGCCTGATGGCCGGCGCCACCGCGCAGGCAGACACCCTGAAGAAGATCGCGGACAGCGGCAAGATCACGCTGGCCTACCGCGAGTCGTCGGTGCCCTTCAGCTACCTGGCCGGCGCCGGCGCACCCATCGGGTTCTCGGTGGACATCTCCAACGCGGTGGTGGACGCGGTGAAGAAGAAACTGAACAAGCCCGACCTCAAGGTCGAGCTGCAGGCCGTGACCTCGCAGAACCGCATCCCGCTGGTGACCAACGGCACGGTGGACCTGGAGTGCGGCTCCACCACCAACAACACCGCCCGCGCCAAGGACGTGCAGTTCGCCGTCAACTACTTCTACACGGGCACGCGGCTGCTGGTGAAGAAATCCTCGGGCATCAAGAACTACGCCGACCTCGCGAAGAAGACCGTGGCCAGCACCACCGGCACCACGAACGCGCAGGTGATCCGCAAGTACAACCGGGACAACAACCTCGACATGGACATCGTGCTGGGCAAGGACCACAACGACTCCATGCTGCTGGTGGACACGGGCCGCGCGCTGGCCTTCGCCATGGACGACATCCTGCTCTTCGGGCTGAAGGCCAACGCGACCAACCCGGCCGAATGGGACGTGGTCGGCGATGCGCTGCAGGTCGAGCCCTATGCCTGCATGCTGCGCAAGGACGACCCGCAGTTCCAGGCGCTGGTCAATGGCGTGATCGGCGGCATGATGAAGTCCGGCGAATTCGAGAAGCTCTACAACAAGTGGTTCCTCTCGCCCATCGCGCCGAAGGGCCAGGCGCTGGGCCTGCCGATGTCGAAGGAGTTGCGCGACAACCTCGCGGCGCAGAGCGACAAGCCCGCCGTATGACGCAGCCGGCAACGCAGGCGGCGGGCGTGGAGCCTCCGCGCACCGTCGGCATCCTGGGCGGCATGGGGCCAGCGGCCGGCGCGGACTTCGCGCGCCTGTTCGTCGAGGCCTGCACGGCGCGCATGCAGGCGCTGGGCATCGCCGTGCGCGACCAGGCCTACCCGGAGCACTGGCTGGCCCAGGTGCCGGTACCGGACCGCACGGCGGCGCTGGACGATCCCCGGCCCGGCGCCCACCAGCCGGGAGATGCCCTGCTGCAGGCCACCGGCCGCCTGGCTGCGCTGGGCGCCCGTGCGGTGGCGATCGCCTGCAACACCGCGCACGCCTGGCACGGCCTGCTGCAGGATCGGTTCCCGCAGCTCGCCGTGCTGCACATGCCGCGCGAAGTGGCGGCGCTGCTGCACGCCCGGGGCCGCCGGCGCGTGGGCCTGCTGGCCACCCAGGGCACCTACCGCAGCGGCCTGTACCGGCAGGCGCTGGAGCAGGCCGGCATCGACTGCCTGGAGCCGGACGAGGCCGGCCGCGAGCGGCTCATGCAGGGCATCTACGAGGGCGTGAAGGCTGGCGACATGGCACTGGCGCGCCAGTGCTTCCGCGAGGTGGCGCAGGCGCTGCGCGACGCCGGCGGTGCCGAGGTGATCGTGATGGGCTGCACCGAAATCCCGCTGGCCCTGGACGAGGATGGCGCGGGCACCGCGTTGCTGGACCCGGCCCGCGCGCTGGCCGATGCACTGGCCCGCGAAGCGTATCCGCAGTCGATCGATGGCAGGAGTCCTTGAACCGTTCTCAGCGCCAGAGCGCCGGTTTGGCCACCATCATGTAGTAGATCGCGAGCATGGCGACGAAGGCCGGGTAGCCCAGCGCCTCCCACCAGCGCGCATGGCGGCGGTAGTCTTCCGGCAGCGCGGTGCCGCGCTCCGCCGCGTCGCGCGCCATGGCGGCCATGCGCCATTGCAGCCACAGCACCGGCAGCCAGCACAGGCCGGCGACCACGTACAGCCCCAGCGAGGCGGCGATCCATGGCGTGGAGAGCGGCCAGCCGGCCATGTGGGCCAGTGCCACGCCGCTGACCGGCTGCACGATTCCCGCGGGCGTGGTGAACCAGGTGTCCGCGCGCACCACGAGCCGTGCCACCACGGCCTGGGCCTGCACGCTGCCGCTGCGGTTGGCGAAGAACAGGTAGAAAGCCGAGCCGAATCCCGTGCCCACGAGCAGCACGCTGGAGAGGATGTGCACCCACTTGAGGACCAGGTACGAGTTCATGGACGTCTTTCTTCCGTGTGCCAGAGCACGAGCAGGATGGCCGCGATGGGAATGTTCTTGAGCAGCCGGCCCAGCGGATCGAGCCAAAGCCCGGGCAGCAGGAGGGTGGCGATCACGGTCATCGCGCCCATGAGCAGCAGGGCCGCGGCATAGGCGGGGCGGCCTGGCCGCCACCACAGCCATGCGCCGACGGCCAGGTCGGCCGCGATGCCGGCGGCGATGATGGCCTGCATGAGCAGGGTGTCCTGCATCCCGGCGGCCACCAGCAGGTCGCGGCTCTGGCCGTGGAACTCCGCCACGCTGGCGACCGCTGTCCCCAGCCAGACGGCCACGAGGCTCGCGCGCAGCCAGCCCCGTTCGCGCGGGCCCGCGGGCGATGCTTGCGCGCGCCCTGTCATGGCTGCCTCCAGGCGCGGGCGACCAGGTCCCGGTAATGCACGGCCTCGCGGCCCAGGAGGCTGCGCAGCGGCGCGGGATCGGCGGTGTTGTCGCTGCCCAGCATCGCCAGGCTCTCGCTGCACCAGGGCGAGGCCGCGATGCGGTCTCCGAGCCGTGCGCTCAGGCGGCTGAGCGCGTCGGGCAGCGTTGCCACATGGGCCGGCCCGTGTCCGCACTGGGACCGCAGGCTGGCGACCAGCCCGGCCATGGGAACGCCTTCCGGGCCCGCGCATTCGATGATGCCCTGGCGGTCCTGGGCCGGGCCCAGCAGCGCGGCCACGGCGTCGGCCAGATCGTGCACGGCCACGGGCTGCACGCGGGCCTGCAGCACG
>CAJYRH010000072.1 GCA_913776795.1 uncultured Pseudorhodoferax sp.
AATTCGCCCACGCAGGGGATGAACACCAGCATGCTGCCGGCGATGATGCCGGCCTTGGACAGCGGCACCGTCACCTTCCAGAACGCGACCCAGGGTGTGGCGCCCAGGTCGCTGGCGGCCTCCAGCAGGCGCAGGTCCATCTTGGCCAGGTTGCCGTAGAGCGGCAGGATCATGAACGGCAGGTAGGTGTAGACCATGCCCAGCACGAGCGAGAAGGGCGTGTTGAGCAGCTTGCCCGGCGTGGCGATCATGCCGCCGGCCGCCAGCAGCTGGTCGATGCCCAGCGCCACGAGCACCTCGGCCACCCAGCCATGGTCGCTGAGCAGGCCCTTCCAGGCATAGACGCGCAGCAGGAACGACGTCCAGAACGGCAGCATCACCAGCATCAGCAGCATGGGCTGGGCGGTGGGGCGGGCGCGGGCCATGAAGTAGGCGAAGGGGTAGCCGATCGCCAGGCACAGCACCGTGGTGATGGCCGCGTACTTGAGGCTCGCCAGATAGGCGCGGAAGTACAGGTCATCCTGCGTGATGAACACGTAGTTGCTGAACTTCAGGCTCAGCTGCAGCACGCCCTCCTTGAGCGTGAGCAGGTCCTTGAATGTGACTGTCTCCATCTCGGAGACGCTGATCTTGGCGACGATCAGGAAGGGCAGCAGGAAGAAAACCAGCAGCCACAGGTAGGGAATGCCGATGACGGCCGTGCGGCCGCTCCACCAGGCCCGGCGGCGTGCGGTGGCTGGGGTCGTGCTCATGGCTGGCCTCCTTACTGGGTCAGGACCACCTGGGCCGAATCGGACCAATGCGCCCAGGCCACGTCGCCCCATGTCAGCACGTCTTCCGGATGGCGCTCGGCGTTGATCTGGCTCACCTTGATGACCAGGCCGCTGGCCAGTTGGAGGTGGTAGACCGTGTAGCTGCCGAAGTACGAGACGTCTCGTACCTTGCCCTGCACCTTGTTGTGCTGGCCCGTGGGCTCCTGCCGCGACAGGCGAATCTTCTCGGGTCGCAGCGCCACGCTCACGCCCATGCCCTGGTGGCCGGTGATGCCGTGGCCGACGTAGTGCGTCATGTCCTGGCAGCGGATGACCACATGGTCCGGCTGGTCCTCGGCCACCGTGCCGTCGATCAGGTTGACGTTGCCGATGAAGTCGGCGACGAAGCGCGTGGACGGCGTCTCGTAGATCTCGCCCGGCGCGCCGACCTGAAGCAGCCGCCCCTCGCTCATGATGGCAATGCGCGAGGCCATGGTCATCGCCTCCTCCTGGTCGTGGGTGACCATCACGCACGTCACGCCCACCTCCTCGATGATGTTGACCAGCTCCAGCTGGGTTTCCTCCCGCAGCTTCTTGTCGAGCGCACCGAGCGGCTCGTCCAGCAGCAGCAGGTTGGGTCGCTTGGCCAGGCTGCGCGCCAGGGCCACGCGCTGTTGCTGGCCGCCGGACATCTGGTGCGGCCTGCGCTTGGCGAACTTGCCGAGCTGCACGAGCTTGAGCATCTCCTCCACGCGCTGCGCCACCGAATCGCCCGACATGCCGTCGCGGCGCAGGCCGAAAGCGATGTTGTCCCAGACACTCAGGTGAGGAAACAGCGCATACGACTGGAACATCATGTTGATGGGCCGCTCGTAGGGCGGCAGGCTGCTCAGGTCCTTGCCGTCCAGGATGATGCTGCCCGAGGTTGGCAGGTCGAAGCCCCCGAGCATGCGCAGCAGCGTGGTCTTGCCGCAGCCGGACGAACCCAGCAACGCGAAGATTTCACCCTTCTGGATGTCCAGGCTGACGTGGTTGACGGCCTTGACGCCCCCGAAATCCTTGACGACGTCACGGATCTGCAGGTACGCCTGCCCCTGGCTATTCACCATATTGCATTCCCCCTCGCGAAAGGCAGACCGTCAGGTCACATGCCGGTCTTGAACGAGGTGAACAGGCGCGTCACCGTGCGGCGGATGTCGTTGCTCAGGGCGTCGGGCGCCACCATCTTCCTCATGTCCTCGTCGCTCGGGAAGATCGTCGGGTTGTTGACCACTTCGGGCTTGACGAACTTGCGCGATTCCTTGTTCGGGTTCGCGTAGAACACTTTGTTGGACAGGCCCGCATGCACCTCTGGGCGCAGGATGTAGTTGATGAACTTGTGCGCGTTGTCCGGGTGCGGGGCATCGGCCGGGATCACCATCACATCGAAGAACAGCACACCGCCGGTCTTGGGGATCAGGGCCTCGATCTTCTGCCCGGTCTTGCCGTCGATGGCGCGCTGGCGCGCGATGTTGATGTCACCCGACCAGCCCAGCGCCAGGCAGATCGAGCCGTTGGCCATGTCGTTGATGTAGCCCGATGAGCTGAACAGCGTGACGTAGGGGCGAATCGTCTTGAGCAGAAGGCCGACACCGCTGTAGTCGCCCTGGGCCCGGCTGTTGGCGGGTTTGCCCAGGTAGTGCATGGCAGCCGGCACGACCTCGGTGGCCGAATCGAGGAAGCTCACGCCGCAGGACTTGAGCTTGGAGATGTACTCGGGCTTGAAGACCAGGTCCCAGACGTTGTCGGGCATCGGCGTGCTGCCGAGCGCTGCCTTGACCTTGTCGACGTTGATGCCCACCGTCGTGTAGCCCCACAGCCAGTTGACCTGGAACTGGTTGCCCGGATCGAGCTTGGCCAGTTGCTCCTGCAACAGCGGGTCCAGGTTCTTGAGGTTGGGCAGCTTGGACTTGTCGAGCTTTTGCAGCAGCCCACCGTCGGCCTGCAGCTTGGCCCAGTACGACGACGGCACGACGATGTCGTAGCCGGTCTTGCCCGCCACCAGCTTGGCGTGGACGATCTCGTTGTTGTCGAAATTGTCGTAGCGCACCTTGATGCCGGTCTCCTTCTCGAAGTTGGCAATGGTGTCCTCGGCGATGTAGTCGGACCAGTTGTAGATGTTGAGGACCTTCTCCTCTTGCGCCAGCGCCGCCTGCGGGGCCAGTGCGGCACACGCCAGGGCAAGCCCGGCGAAGGCACCGGCGAAGCGGTGCGGGCGGCTACGTAACGACATCAGCTTCATGTTCAAACCTCCGGAATGGGAGCAAGCGACAAGGGGAAAGGGAAAGCGGCTCAGACCCAGCCGTTGCGCTGTGCGTCAGCCCAGGTCAGGTCCAGTGCGCGGCGGATCAGCACCACCATTTCGTCGATCTGGGCCCGCGTGATCACCAGAGGGGGCGCGATGATCATGCGGTCGCCCACGGCGCGCATGACCAGGCCGTTTCCGAAGCAGTGGCCACGGCAGACCATGCCCAGCTCCAGCGCCTCGGGGAACGGCGCACCGCTGGCCTTGTCCTTGACCAACAGCACAGCGCCCATCAGGCCGCAGGTCTGCACCTCGCCCACGAGCGGGTGGCTCTTGAGCGCATCGAAGCACTCCGCGAGGTACGGGCCGGTATCGTCGCGCACGCGCTCGACCAGGCCCTCGCGCTGGATCAGGCGGATGTTGGCCAGCGCCACGGCGCAGGCCACCGGGTGGCCCGAGTAGGTGTAGCCGTGGTTGAACTCGCCGCCGCGTTCGATCAGCACCTGCGCCACGCGGTCGCCGACCATCACGCCGCCCAGCGGGATGTAGCCCGATGTCACGCCCTTGGCAAACGTCATGAGGTCGGGCCGCGTGCCGAAGCGCTCGCAACCGAACCACTGTCCGGTGCGGCCGAAGCCGCAGATGACCTCGTCGGATACCAGCAGGATGCCGTACTTGTCGCAGATGCGCTGGATCTCGGGCCAGTAGGTGTCCGGCGGCACGATGACGCCACCGGCGCCCTGCACCGGCTCGCCGATGAAGGCCGCGACCTTGTCGGCACCGACCTCCAGGATCTTGGCCTCCAGCCAGCCCGCGGCCACGCGGCCGAACGCATCGCGCGACATGCCGCGGCCCAGTTCGTGCCAGTAGGGTTGCTCCATGTGGACGATGCCGGGGATCGGCAGGCCGCCCTGCGCATGCATGCCGCCCATGCCACCCAGCGAGGCGCCGGCCATGGTGGAGCCGTGGTAGGCGTTCTTGCGGCTGATGATCACGTCGCGCTGGGGCTGGCCCAGCAGGTCCCAGTAGCGGCGCACCATGCGCACCACGGTGTCGTTGCCTTCCGAGCCCGAGCCCGAGAAGAACACATGCTTGAACTGCGGCGGCGTGACCTCGGCCAGCAACTCGGCCAGCTCGATGGCCGGCGGCGTGGCGGTCTGGAAGAAGGCGTTGTAGAAGGGCAGTTCCTGCAGCTGCCGCGTGGCGGCGTCGATGAGTTCCTGCTGGCCGTAGCCGACATTGACGCACCACAGGCCCGACATGGCGTCGAGGATCCGGTGGCCTTCGCTGTCGTTCAGGTAGATGCCGGAGGCGGAGGTGATGATGCGCGAGCCCTTGCGCGCGAGGCTCTGGAAATCGGTGAAGGGGTGCAGGAAGTGGGCGGCGTCGGCACGTTGCCACTCCTGGGTGGTGCGCTGGGTGGTGCGCTGTGTGGTGCGCTGGGTGGAGCGCGGGGTGCTGTGTGTGCTGGTGCTCGTGTTCATTGGAATGCCTTTGAAATCATTGGAGAAGTTCGGCTCGCAAGCTCAGACGTGCAGCAACAGGTGTTCACGCTCCCAGGGCGAGATGACCTTCATGAACTCCTCGTACTCGATCTCCTTGACCTCGGTGTAGACGGTCACGAACTCTTTGCCGAGCACGGTGTGCAGGTCGGTCTCGGCCTTGAGCAGTTCGAGCGCCTCGCCCAGGCTGCGCGGCAGGCTGTATTCGCCCAGGTAGGCGTCGCCCTTGCATTCGGGCTTCGGCTCGATCCGGTTCTTCATGCCCAGGTAGCCGCAGGACAGCGTGGCGGCCAGGGCCACGTAGGGGTTGGCGTCCGCACCGATGACGCGGTTCTCGATGCGGCGCGCCGCCGGGCCCGCGACCGGCGAGCGGATGCCCACGGTGCGGTTGTCGGTTCCCCACTGGATGTTGATGGGCGCCGCTGTGGCACGGGACAGCCGGCGGTAGGAATTGACGTAGGGGGCGAACAGCGCCATCGCCGCCGGGATGTAGCGCTGCAGGCCACCGATGTACCAGCGGAACATGTCCGAGGCGCTGCCGTCCGCGTTGCTGAAGATGTTCTGGCCGTTCATGTCGACCACGCTCTGGTGCACGTGCATGGCGCTACCGGGCTCATGCGCCATGGGCTTGGCCATGAAGGTGGCGTACATCTCGTGGCGCAGCGCGGCCTCGCGGATGGTGCGCTTGAAGAAGAACACCTCGTCGGCCAGGCCCAGTGGGTGGTCGTGGAAGAAGTTGATCTCCATCTGCCCGGCGCCGGCCTCGTGGATGAGGGTGTCGACGTTGAGCTCCATCTTCTCGCAGTAGGCGTAGATGTCCTCGAACAGCGGATCGAACTCGTTGACCGCGTCGATGGAGTAGGACTGGCGCGATGTCTCGGCGCGGCCGCTGCGGCCACGTGGCGGGCGCAGTGGTTCGTTGGGATCGGTGTTGCGCTCGATCAGGTAGAACTCGAGTTCGGGCGCGACCACCGGATTCCAGCCCTCGGCGGCGAACAGCTCGCACACGCGGCGCAGCACCGAGCGCGGGGCGTAGGGCACCAGATTGCCCTCACGGTCGAAGCAGTCGTGGATCACCTGGGCCGTCGGGTCCACTGCCCAAGGCACGATGCGCACGGTGGCAGGGTCGGGCCGCAGGTGCATGTCGCGGTCCGTCGGCGAGATGACGTCATAGTAGGAACCCTGCTCGGGGAACTCACCCGTCACCCCGATGGCGACGATGGCCTCGGGCAGGCGCATGCCGCGGTCTTCGGTGAATTTCTCACGCGGAAGAATCTTGCCGCGCGCCACACCGGTCAGGTCGGGCACCAGGCACTCGATCTCGGTGACGCGGCGCTCGTTGAACCATTGCTCGAGCTCGCTGAACGTAAAGTTTTCTCGTACGACCATATCTACCTTTCTTGTGCACCGGGCCGGCAGGCCGCGGTACGTTTTCTCTGGATCTGACAACGATGCGTTGCAGTCAGGGCAGCTAGGTTTCAGGGGCGAGATCGTCGTCTTCGTTGCGATGGCGGGCCGCACGCCAAGCTTGACAGGCAACACCGAAGGCCGTCAACAGCTGCAGGGAGATCGGGTTCTCGGCAGCCCGCCACTCGGGATGCCATTGCACGCACAGGCTGAAGCCGCGGGATTGCGGGACGGAGAAGGCTTCGACCAGACCGTCTGGCGCAAGCGCTTCGGCGCGCAGGCCCTCGGCCAGGCGCCGGATGCCCTGGCCGTGCAGGCTGTTGACCTCGAAGTCGCCGAGGCCGAGCACAGCCTCGAGCACACCGCCGCGCTGCACGCGCACGGAATGGACCGGGCCATACTGCACATCGACCGGATCTTCATCGCGCGCGCGGTGGTCCATCCGCCCGGGTTGCTCCTGCACCGCCTGGTACAGCGACCCACCCAGCGCAACGTTGGTTTCCTGCAGGCCACGGCAGATGCCGAACAACGGCATGCCCCGGCGCAGGGTTTCGCGCACCAGCGGCAACGTCCATGCGTCGCGCGCCTCGTCCAGCGGCAGGCTGGCATCGTGGATGTCTTCGCCGAAATGCCGCGGATGGGTATTGGACACGGAGCCGGTGAGGAACACGCCGTCGGCGAGCGCGAGCAGTGCGTCCACTTCGTCAGGCTGTGCGGCCGGCACCACCAGAGGCAGGCAGCCGGCAAGGCGCACGGCGTCGAGGTATTTCTTTCCTGCAGCCTGGAAGGGATGGTGTCCCAGCATCTTGCTGCAGGCTGGAACCAGCACGACGGGCGGGTTCCGAGGGGCGGACGGATTGTTGGTGCTCATTGGGCTTGCTGCGCCGGGTTCTTAACCTGGGTCTTGCGACACGGCGCATTGGGCTTGCTGGTGCTGGAACGGAGTGCTCTGCGCGCTGGTCCTTGCAAAGGCTGTGCCACAACATGGCAGCGGCGGCCGGGCCTAGCGCTGTGGTGCAGCTCCGGCAGTCGCGTCCGCAGTATGGGGGCAAGGGATTTCACAGTGCATCCCTCAGGCGGTAATAGGCCATGCCGAGAACAAGGGCCGGGGTGCGCAGCCAGGGGCCTCCTGGAAAAGGACGGTGCTTGAGGCGGGCGAAGATGTCGAAACGGGCGGCGTCGCCGGTCATGGCTTCGGCCACCAGCTTGCCGGCCAAGCCGGTGAGTGCCAGGCCGTGGCCAGAGAAGCCCTGCAGGTAATACACATTCGCCTGACAGCGAGATGTTGAATACGATGCACCTGATCGTGCATCTTGCGCACCATTGACAGGCAAGCGCCCAAAATCGGGCGCGCGGTTGATCGAGATGTCGACGAAGCCACCCCAGGAATGGTCGATGCGGCAGCCCGCCATCTGCGGGAACGTGACTTCGATGCGCCTGCGCATGCTGGTCACCAGGTTCGCCGGCGTGGCAGTGCTGTAGCTGACCCGTCCACCGTAAAGCAGGCGGTGGTCGGCCGTCGGGCGGAAGTAGTCGAGCACGAAGTTGGTATCGCAGACCGCAGAACGTGAGGGAATCAGCGCATCGCATCGGGCCGGGTCGAGCGGCTCCGTGCACACGATGTACGTTCCCACGGGCATGATGCGCGGCTCCATCTGCCGCGCCACCCCCTGCAGGTAGACGTTGCCGGCCAGCAGCACCTGCTCCGCCGTGACGACGCCGCGTTCGGTGTGCACCCTGGGCCGTGCGCCCATTTCCAGCCGCGCGACTGCGCTGTCTTCGTAGATGCGCACGCCCAGGCGCCGCGCAGCCCGTGCCAGGCCCAGGCTGTACTTGAGCGGATGCAGGTGGCCCGAACGGGCGTCGTGCAGGCCGCTGTGAAAGCGTGGACTGGCAATCCACCGGCCCATCTCCTGCGGCGCGATCCAGGTGGTCTCGTAGCCATACATCCGGTGCATGCGGTCCTGCCACTGGCGCAGTTCGCCGGCCTTGCGGGCGCTAACGGCCAGGCTCATGTAGCCGGGTTGCCAATCGCAGTCGATGCCGAAGCGCTGGCAACGCTGCGCGATGAGGTCCAGCGCCTCCAGCGTCATGTTCCAGACCGCGCGGGCCGGCTCCTGGCCGAGCTGCTGCTCGATCTCGCCCTGGTCGCAGGCCAGGCCCGCAATCGCCTGGCCGCCGTTGCGTCCCGAGGCGCCCCAGGCCACCTGCCGCGCCTCGAGCAACACGACACTGCGTCCCCGATCGGCCAGTTCGATGGCCGCGGACAGTCCGGCGAGCCCACCGCCGACGACGACGACGTCGGCCCGCTCCTCGCCCTCGAGGATGGGAAAGCGCACCTCACGCCGCACTGTGGCCGCATAGTAGGAATCTCGCGCAAGGTCCTGATCGACGCTGAGAAAGCTCATAAGTAACCGAGACTGTCCAAGGGGGCAGGGTGTGCAGGTCCGCGTCAGCCTGCCATGCAGGCCAGGAACTGCGCGCGCTTGCACCATTGGCTCAGTTGCACCACCTCGTTATCCGGATCGCGGCCGCATGTGGACGTCCTGCGCCGAATGTTCACGTTCTGGATTTTGTGTTTTTTCGTATGCATCCGGCGAGCGAGTTTAGGCGGTTGCCGACGCAATAGGGTTGCGCCGGGGTGGAGGGTGAACCCTGCGTATTCGCATATCATGCGATCAATTTCTTGATTGATGGAATTTCATGCGGAAGTCCGACGCCGAAGTGCAATTCGACGCGATCGACGAGGCCATCCTGCAGTCGCTTCAGCACGATGCCAAGATGTCCAACGTGGAATTGGCGACCCACGTGCAGCTGTCGCCATCGGCCTGCCTTCGGCGGGTCAAGCTGCTCGAGGATGCAGGCGTGATCACCCACTACGTGGCCTTGGTCAATCCGCGGGCGGTCGGCCAGCCGGGCACCTCCTTCACCATCGTCAACATCGAGCGGACGACGCCGGACGCCTTGCGCGCGTTCGAGCAGGCGGTCACCGCCGAGCCGCGCATCCAGGACTGCTTTTATGTCGCGGGCAGCAACGATTACCTGCTGCGCTTCACTTACCGCGATGCCGACGACCTGGAGCGCTTCTACGGCGAAGTGCTGTCGCGTCTGCCCGGTGTGGTGCGGTCGAACTCCATGCTGGTGCTGCGCACGGTCAAGCGCACCACGGCGCTGGAGCTGCGTTCGGAACGGCGCCAGTAGGTCGGCGCCGCGCGGTCAAAAGCCGCTCAACGCGCCATCGACGAACACCTTGAGTTGACCCGGCGCGAAGGCCGTCCAGGCCTCGTTGGTCGTCAGTGGAGTCGTCACGACGACGGCCACGCGGTCGTCGGGTGTGGTCAGGCTGGAGAAGTCGACCGAGAGGTCTTCATCGGCCAGTTGCGCATGGGTGAAGGGGTGACGCCGCTCCACGTAGTGCAGCAAGGTCGATGCGTGGGCCCACAGCGCCTGGCCATTGGACAGCAGGAAATTGAAGGTGCCGTGCCGCGCGATGCGCGGCGCCAGTTCGCGCAGCGTGATGCTGAGTTCTTCGACCGTGGGCACGTCGGCATGCGACTTGGCCAGCTCCTGCATGATCCAGCAGAAGGCGCGCTCGCTGTCGGTGCTGCCGACGGGGCGGAAGGCGCCGTGCAGGCGCGGATGAAAGTCCTTCAGGTCGCCGTTGTGCGCGAACACCCAGTAGCGGCCCCAGAGTTCGCGCACGAAAGGGTGGCAGTTCTCCAGCGCGACCACGCCCTGCGTGGCCTTGCGGATGTGCGAGATGACGTTGCGGCTCTTGATCGGGTAGCGTCGGATCAGCTCGGCCACGGGCGACGCGCAGGCGCTCTCGTGGTCGACAAAGTGGCGCAGCCCATGCCCCTCGAAGAAGGCGATGCCCCAGCCGTCGCTGTGGTGGTCGGTGCGGCCGCCGCGCTCGGCGAAGCCGGTGAAACTGAACACCACATCGGTCGGCGTGTTGCAGTTCATGCCCAGTAGCTGGCACATGGTCAGGCTCCCGCGCGCGGGTCGGCACGCAACTGGCGCGCCGCCGCAATCGCCAGCACGCACAGTGCGGCCAGCATCAGAAAGGTTTCGTTGAACGCGGCCAGGCGCTCGGGGCTCACGCCGCCCTGCGGCATCAGGCTCTGGCCGTGCGCGGCCAGCCGCCATTCGAGCACGATGCCGCACAGGCTAACGCCCGTGGCGCCGCCCAGCATGCGCAGGAAGTTGATCGCGCTGGCGCCCTGCGGGATCAGCGACCTGTCCAGCGAGCGCATGGCGCCCAGGTTCAGCGAGGGCAGGATGAAGCCCAGCCCGATGCGGCCCAGGATGGCCCAGGCCACGAGCCAGGCGATCGGGCTGGCCGCCGGCACCGTCATCATGAGCGCGAACGAGGCCGCCAGCAGCGCCAGGCCGGTGCTCACCAGCAGGGACGCGGGCTTGCGGTCCGCGAGCCGTCCCACCAGGGCCATGGTGCCGGCCAGCACCAGGCTGGCCGGCACCAGGATCGTGCCCACGTGCGCGGCCGACAGGTGCAGCGCCGACTGCATGTAGACAGGCAGCAGGTAGGTGGAGCCAAACAGTGCCGTGCCGTAGATGCCCGACACCACACAACCCATGGCATAAGCGCGCGACCGGAACAGCCGCATGTCCATGAGCGGAAGCCCGCCACCACGCGTCTGGCGCTCCTGCCACCAGATGAAGGTGCCGAAGGCTGCCACGGCCGCTGCCAGCAGCAGCACCGCAGCCGCGCCCGGCCGCGCGTGCAGTTCCACCATGCCGTTGAGCAGGCACAGCGTGCCCACCGTGCCCAGCACGAGACCGGACCAGTCGAGCCGGCCGCCGTCGCGCGTGGCCGCCGCACCGCCCGGCGCCGTCATGGGCACGTAGGTGCGCGCCAGCCACAGCGAGGCGATGCAGAACGGCACCACCATGAAGAAGATCGAACGCCAGCCGAAGGCCTCGACCAGCAGGCCGCCGATGCTGGGGCCGATGGCTGGCGCCAGCACCACGCCCATGCCGAAGATGCCGGTGGCGCGGCCCTGCTCGTGCGGTTGGAACGCGCGCAGGATGATGATGGCCGGGATGGGCTGGACCACGCCCGCGGCCAGGCCCTCGGCCACGCGCGCCGCGAGCACCAGTCCGAAGTCGGACGCGAAGCCGCCCGCGATACCGCCGGCCATGAGCAGCCACATGGCGCCCGAATAGGTGCGGCGGTAGCCATAGCGCGCCAGCAGCCAGGGCGTAGTCAGCATCGAACTCGTCATGGCGACCATGAAGCCCGAGCTGACCCAGGCCGCGCGCGAAGGCCCCAGCGCGAACTGGTGGCTCATGTCCGGCACCGCCACGTTGACGATGGTGGAGGACATGATGGACGCGATCGTGCCCACCATGACCGACAGCAGCAGCAGCCAGCGGTAGCGCGGCCCGTAGCGGGCCCGCAGGTCGGGCAGGGAGGACGTCGCGCTCAAGGCAAAAGGGCCGTTGCCGGCCCCCTTATTTTTTCTCGGACCAGAGCGTGCCGCCGGTCGCCCAGTTCTCGCGCTTGATGTCGGTGATGAGGATGTCCACGGACTCCGGAGAGCCGCCGAGGATTTCGACGGACACGCGGGTGATCTCCGCCACGAGCTTCTTCTTCTGCTCGATGGTCCGGCCTTCCATCATTTCGATGTGATAAGTGGGCATGGTTTCTCCGTCAAGGGCTGAAAGGCGCGCATGTTAGCCCTCGGCGCAACGCGCGCACACGCAGGCCAGGCCGCGCGCGGCCTCGGGCACACGCGCCAGCACCTCGGGCGCGATGCGCGTGCGCATGCACCAGCAATCGGCCGCCTGCGCCGCTGCGCTGCGGGCCGCCATCGCGCAGCCGCTGGGCTCTCCGCACAGCGGGCAGCGGCCGGCGTCGATCCCGGGTGACGGCAGCAAAGGTGCGGCGGACATGCGAATCAGTGTAGGCCAAGCCCGCGTTGGTCCCAGCCACCCGCGAAGGCTGCCTTCCCACCTGCACAATGGGTCGCGAATTCCCACAGAACAAGGAGAACCGCATGCTGGCCAACATCCTGATCGTCCTCGTCGCGCTGCTGCACCTGTACTTCCTGGTCCTGGAGATGGTCCTCTGGGACAAGCCACAGGGCATGAAGGCCTTCAAGCTCACGCCCGAGAAGGCCGAGATGACCAAAGCGATGGCCGCCAACCAGGGCCTGTACAACGGTTTCCTGGCCGCCGGGCTGCTCTGGGGCCTGAACCTGGGCGTGGAAGGCCTGCACATCAAGGTCTTCTTCCTGGTCTGCGTGGTCGTGGCCGGCGTGTTCGGCGCGCTGACCGTCAGCCGCAAGATCTTCTACATCCAGGCGCTGCCTGCGTTGCTCGCCCTGGCCGCGCTGTGGCTGCTGTGAACTAGAGGATCTCCTCGTCCGACCGCTTGTGCGGTGTCGCGGTCGCCTCGGCCAGCGCATTGGCCTGGGCCTGCTCGGTCGCAAAGATGTCCCATACCGCCATGAACATGGCGGCGATCAACGGCCCGATCACGAAGCCGTTGAGGCCGAACAGCGCCATGCCGCCGAGCGTGCTGATCAGCACCACGTAGTCGGGCATCTTGGTGTCTTTGCCGACCATCAGCGGGCGCAGCACGTTGTCGACCAGGCCGATCACCACAACGCCGTACACGACCAGCCCGATGCCCTCCAGCGTCGAGCCGGTCGCCAGCAGATAGGCCGCCACGGGCCCCCAGACCAGACCGGCGCCCACTGCAGGCAGGAGCGAGAGAAAAGCCATCAGCACCGCCCACAGCACCGGCGCATGGATGCCCAGAACCCAGAACGCCAGCCCACCCAGCGCGCCCTGCACGGCGGCCACGGCGATGTTGCCCTTGACGGTGGCGCGGATCACCGTGGTGAACTTGCCCGACAGGTTGCGCAGGTAGCCCGCATCGAGCGGGATCGCGTCGCGCATGCGGCGGCTCAGCTGGGCGCCGTCGCGCAGCAGGAAGAACAGCAGGTACAGCATGATGAAGAAGCTGACCACGAAGTCGAAGGTGTTCTGGCCGATGTCGATGGCCTGCTGCGCGATGCGCTGGCCGCCCTGCTGCAGGGCGGCCACGAGCCGCTGCTGCAGGCCGTCCAGGTCGTCCAGGCCGAAGCGGCCCAGCAGCTGCGTGAACCAGTCGGGCAGTGCTGCGTAGATCTGGTTGGCGTAGCCGGAAAAGCTCACGCCGCCGTCGCGCACCTTGGCGTAAAGGGCCGTGACTTCCTGCACCACGGAGCTCGTGATCATGGCCAGCGGCAGGATCACCAGCAACACGATGATGAGCACCGTCAGCAACGCCGCGATCGTCGGCCGCTGCCGCGTCCTGCGCAGCAGGCGCCGGTACAGCGGCGCGAACACGATGGCCAGCACCGCACCCCAGAACACGGCGCCGTAGAACGGCAGCAGGATCCACACGAAGGCCACCGAGACGGCCACCAGCAGCAAGATGAAGGCTTTTTGTTCGAGTGCCGGAGGCTTTGGTGACATGGTGCGAGAGGCTGGCAGAGGTGCCGCGCATCGTATCGGCAAATGGCACCCCGACCAGGCAGGTCCTCCACCAACGCAGGTCGGACGGGACGCCGTCCGCCATGCAAGACGGCGCCCGCAGGCGCCGTCGATCCAGGCCTTGGCCGGGCTTACCCCGCCTTGACCTTCAACCGCCACGCATGCAGCAGCGGCTCGGTATAGCCACTCGGCTGCTCCTTGCCTTTGAACACCAGGTCCAGCGCCGCCTGGAACGCCGCGCCCTGCGGGTTGGCCACCAGGCTCTTGTAAAGCGGGTCACCGGCATTCTGCTTGTCCACCACGGCGGCCATGCGCGTGAAGGTCTCGCGCACCTGGGCTTCGGTCACCACGCCGTGCTGCAGCCAGTTGGCCATGTGCTGGCTGCTGATGCGCAGCGTGGCGCGGTCTTCCATGAGGCCCACGTTGTGGATGTCGGGCACCTTGGAGCAGCCCACACCCTGGTCGATCCAGCGCACCACGTAGCCCAGGATGCCCTGGGCGTTGTTGTCGAGCTCCTGCTGCTTGTCCGCATCCGACCAGCTGGTGTCCGTCGCCACGGGCACCGTCAGCAGGCCGTTCAGGATGGCGTCGCGCTCGGCCGCCACGTCGGTCTTCTCCAGCTCCTTCTGCACGTCCGCCACGCTGACCTGGTGGTAGTGCAACGCGTGCAGCGTCGCGGCCGTGGGGCTCGGAACCCAGGCGGTGTTGGCGCCGGCCTTGGGGTGGCCGATCTTCTGCACCAGCATGTCGGCCATGAGGTCGGGCATGGCCCACATGCCCTTGCCGATCTGGGCCTTGCCGCGCAGGCCGGCCGCCAGGCCGACCAGCACGTTGTTCTTCTCGTAGGCCGTGATCCAGGGCGTGGCCTTCATCGCACCCTTGCGCAGCATGGGGCCGGCGTACATGGCCGTGTGCATCTCGTCGCCGGTGCGGTCCAGGAAGCCGGTGTTGATGAACGCCACGCGGCTGGCTGCCGCGGCAATGCAGGCCGCCAGGTTCACGCTGGTGCGGCGCTCCTCGTCCATGATGCCCAGCTTGACCGTGCTGTCGGCCAGGCCCAGCAGCTGCTCGACGCGGCCGAACAGTTCGCTGGCGAAGGCCACTTCGGCCGGGCCATGCATCTTGGGCTTGACGATGTAGACTGAGCCGGTGCGCGAGTTGCGCACGGTCTGGCCGGCACGGGGCTTCAGGTCGTGCAGCGCGATGGTGGTGGTGACGACCGCGTCCAGGATGCCTTCCGGGATCTCCCTGGTAGAGCCATCGGCCGCCGTGTAGAGCACGGCCGGGTTGGTCATCAGGTGGCCGACGTTGCGCACGAACATCAGCGAGCGGCCGTGCAGCGTGACGGGCTGGCCGTTCGCGCCGGTGTATTGGCGGTCCGGGTTCAGGCCGCGCGTGAAGGTCTTGCCGCCCTTGGCGACTTCCTCGGTCA
>CAJYRH010000073.1 GCA_913776795.1 uncultured Pseudorhodoferax sp.
CACCGCGTTCGCGCGCTACCGGCTGTTCGTGATCGCGCTGGGCGCCGCCATGGTGGCGCTGCTGCTGGTGGGCATCGAGCGCTCGCGCATCGGCCTGATCGTGCGCGCCTGCAGCGTCAACCCGGCCATGGCCGCCAACCTCGGCGTGCAGGTCAACACGGTGCGCACGGCCGTCTTCGCGGCCGGCGCCGCGCTGGCCGGACTGGCGGGGGCCATCGCGGGCCCCATGCTGCCGATCCAGCTGCAGATGGGCAGCACCATCATCCTGGACTGCTTCATCGTCGTGATCCTCGGCGGCCTGGGCAACATCCGCGGCGCCGTGCTCGGCGCATTGCTGATCGGCATGACCCGTGCCTATGGCCAGCAATGGCTGCCCGAATGGATCGATCTGCTGACCTACGGCGTGCTGATCGCCACGTTGCTGCTGCGGCCCCAGGGCCTGTTCAGCAAGAAGGAGCGCCTCGCATGAGCAGTGTCTTGCCAACCACCCGGCACCCCGCTGCGCGCCCCGTGGCCGCGCCCGCCCGGCTGCCGCTCGCCACGGCGGACCTGCGCGCCAGCCTGGCCGTTGCAGCGGTGTTCGCGGTTCTCGCGCTCACGGTGCGCAACGACGGCGTGTCCTTCATGCTGTGCCTGATCATGGTCTGGGCCATCTTCGCGCTGGGCTATGACCTGGCCTTCGGCACGGCCGGCATCCTGTCGTTCGGCCATGCGGCCTACTTCGGCCTCGGCGCCTACGGCGCGACCTGGGCCATGCTGCGCTTGAACCTGCCGTTCAGCGTGGCGCTCGCCGCCGCCATGCTCGCAGGCGCGCTGGCTGGCACGCTGGTCGCCTGGATCGGCCGGCGTGTCACGGGCCTGTACTTCTCGCTGCTGACGCTGATGCTGGCCGAACTCGTGTCGGTGCTGATGCTGACCCGCCTGCGCGAGCTGTCGGGCGGCGTGGATGGCATTCCGGGCGTGCCGCGCCCCCGCTTCGGCAACATCGACTTCTTCGCCAACGCCACCTACGTGTGGGTGGTGTTCGCGCTGTTCCTGGCCACGGTGCTGGGCGTGCATCTGCTGCGCCGTTCGCCGCTGGGCCAGGCCCTGCAGGGCCTGCGGCAGAACCCGGTGCGGCTGGAGCAGCTGGGGCTCAACGTGGGCCGGTTGCGGCTGGCGGCCATGGGCCTGTCCGGCGCTGTATCGGGCCTGGCCGGTGCGCTGCTGGCATCGCTGATGATGTACAGCAGCCCGCAGCTGCTGCACTGGAAGATCTCCGGCGACGTGCTGATCATGACCCTGCTGGGCGGCAGCGGCACCCTGCTCGGCCCCATCCTGGGCGTGGCCTTCTTCGAGGTGCTCAAGGAAGTGCTGTCCGCCTACACCGACCACTGGTACGGCGTGCTCGGCGTGGTCTTCATCGTCGGCACGATGTTCCTGCCCAAGGGCCTGGCGGGCGTGGTGCTGCGCCGCTGGAGGCGTGCATGATGGCCGCCGGATCGCTCCGGGCGGCGCGCACCGCATCTGCGCCGGCGACCGCAGCCTGCGCCATCGCCTGCCGCGGGGTCAGCGTGCGGTTCGGCGACTTCCAGGCGCTGACCCGGGTGGACCTGGACGTGGCCACGGGCCAGACCCTGGCGCTGATCGGTCCCAATGGCGCCGGCAAGACCACCTTGCTCAATGCGCTGAGCGGGCGGCTGGCGCTGGCCGGCGGCAGCGTGCAGCTGCAGGGCCGCGACATCACGTCCGCCCCCATCCACGCGCGTGCCCGGCTGGGCCTGGGACGCAGCTTCCAGATCATCAACATCTTTCCGGACATGACGGTTCTGGAGAACCTGCGCCTGGGCGCCCAGCCCATGGCTTTCGGCCTGCAGCCGTTCTGGCGCGGCGTGCAGGCCTGGCCGCGCCTGGAGGAGCGTGCCCGCGAGGTCGCGGCACTGGTAGGGCTGCAGGATGCACTGGACCTGCCCGCCGCCGTGCTGAGCCATGGCCGCCAGCGTGCCGTGGAACTGGGCCTGGCGCTGATGGCCGACCCGCCGGTGCTGCTGCTGGACGAGCCGCTGGCCGGCGTGGGCCAGGCCGAGATCGCGGCCACCACCGATCTGATCGAGCGCGTGCGGCGAGGCCGCACCGTGCTGCTCGTGGAGCACAACATGGACGTGGTGATGCGGGTCTCCGACGAGGTGGTGGTCATGATGGCCGGCGAGATCCTCACGCGCGGCACCCCCGAACAGGTGCGCGCCGACGCGCGCGTGCGCCGCGCCTACCTCGGCGAGGCGCGCACCGCTTCCACGGGGGAGGCCACCCATGCTTGAACTGCGCGACGCCGCAGCCTGCTACGGCAAGGCGCAGGCACTGCACGGCGTGTGCCTGGCCGTGCGACCCGGCGAGGTGACCGCCCTGGTCGGCCGCAACGGCGCCGGCAAGAGCACCACGCTCAAGACCCTCATGGGCCAGATGCGCCTGGCCGGCGGCCGCCGCTGGCTGGACGGCGCCGATGTCAGCGCGCTCGCGCCCGAGCAGCTGAGCCGACGTGGTGTGGCCTTCGTGCCGGAAGACCGGCAGATCTTCGCCGGGCTCAGCGCCGAGGAGAACCTGCGCCTGGCCACCCTGTCGCACCGTGCAGGACCATGGACGCTGGAGCGCGTGTACACGCTGTTTCCGCGGCTGCGCGAACGCCGCCAGGCGCAGGGCACCTCGCTGTCGGGTGGCGAACAGCAGATGCTGGCCATCGCGCGCGCGCTCATGACCAACCCGCGCTACCTGCTGCTGGACGAGCCCTCCGAAGGCCTGGCGCCGGTCATCGTCGATCAGATCGTGCAGGCCGTCGCAGAGATTCGCGCCGCAGGCATGGGCATCGTGCTGGTGGAGCAGAACCTGCATGTGCCGCGCCAGCTGGCCGACCGCTACCTGCTGCTCGACAGCGGTCGCATCACCTGGACCGGTGGCCGCGCCGATGCCGGCGACGCGCTCGAGGAGATGCTGTCCGGCCTTTCCAGCCACGTTGCCTGACCACGACCTTCACGCACCTCAAAGCAACACCATGCGCCTGATCGACTTCTTCGACCGCCGTGCCGCCATGCACCCGGACCACCCCTTTCTCATCGACGACCTGGGCAGCACCACCTACGGCCAGTCGCAGGCCGCCACGCACCGCATCGCCAACGTGCTGATCGGGCTGGGCTGCCGGCCGGGCACCAAGGTCTCGGTGTTCTCGCCCAACCGGGCACGCGCCTTCGAGTGCTTGCTGGGCCTGGCCCGGGCCGGTGGCGCATGGGTGCCGCTGAACGCCAACAACGGCCTGCAGGAAAACTGCCACATCCTGCGCGGCTTCGACGTGGAGATCCTGCTCTACCACGCTTCGCTGAAGGACCGCGTCGAGTCCTACCTGCCGCACGTACCCGGCCTGCGCCACGCCGTGTGCATCGACGGCGACGGCCCCGACGACCTGGCCGCGCGCATGCACGGTGCCGCGCCGGTCTGCCCGGCGGACCTGGCCAGCGACCCCGACAGCGTGACGGCGGTGTTCCCCACCGGCGGTACCACCGGCCTGTCCAAAGGCGCGGTGTGGACGCACCGCACCTGGCAGACCATGATCGCCAACCTGCTCACCGCTTTCCCGGTCCAGCGGCCACCGGTCAACTTGGTCGTCGCGCCCATGACGCACGCCGCCGGCGGCGTGGCCATGATGCTGATGGCCGTGGGGGCCACCTTCGTCATCCTGCCGGGCTTCTCGCCCGAGCGCGTGCCGGCCGCGATCGCGCAGCACCGCGTCACCCACCTGTTCCTGCCGCCCACGGCCATCTACATGCTGCTCGCGCACCCGGACGTGCGGCAGCACGACTACAGCTCGCTCGACTACCTGATCTACGCGGCCGCGCCGATGTCGGTGGACAAGCTGCGCGTCGCCATGGAGGTGTTCGGGCCGGTCATGGCGCAGACCTTCGGCCAGGCCGAGGCCCCCATGCTGTGCACCGCGCTCACACCGCGCGAGCACGCCCAGGCCCTGGCCGAGACGCCCGGCCGGCTGGCCAGCTGCGGCCGTGCCACGCTGCTGACCGAGGTGGCCATCATGGGCGACGACGGGCAGCTGCTGCCCGATGGCGAGCGCGGCGAGATCGTGGTGCGCGGCCCGCTGGTCATGGCCAGCTACTACAAGAACCCCGAAGCCACCGCCGAGGCCTCGCGCCACGGCTGGCACCACACCAGCGACATCGGCTACCGCGACCGCGACGGCTACCACTACATCGTCGACCGCAAGCGCGACATGATCATCTCGGGCGGCTTCAACATCTACCCGTCCGAGATCGAGCAGGTGCTGTGGAGCCACGAGGACGTGCAGGACTGCGCCGTCATCGGCGTGCCCGACGAGAAATGGGGCGAGATGGTCAAGGCCTTCGTCGAGCCCAAACCCGGGCGCACGCTGCAGCCCGAAGAACTGGCCGCCTTCTGCCGCGAACGGCTGGGTCCCATCAAGGTGCCCAAGTCGTTCGAGGTGCGCGGGGAGCTGCCGCGCAGCGCCGTGGGCAAGGTGCTCAAGCGCAGCCTGCGCGACGAGGCCTGGAAGAACGTCGGGCGCGCCATCTGATGCCGGCCCACGTCGCCCCGCTGGAAGCGTTCGACACCGCCCATGCGCCCGACGGCCTGCAGGCGCTGGTGGACTTCGTCGGCTACCGGCCCAACGCGCTGCTGACCATGGCCCGCCACGGCGGCCTGCTGCCGGCCGTGCTGGGCCTCGTGCAGGCGACGCTGCGCGGCCCAGGGCCCATCGAGGAGCCGCTGCGCTTCCTCGTCGCCTGCGAAGCCAGCCGCGTCGCCGGTTGCGGCTACAGCGCGGCCCATGCGGCGCATGCGGCCACCCACGTGGGCGTGCCGCTGGCCCAGCTCGCCGCGCTGGACCGTCACGCCCACAGCCCCCTGTTCTCGGCGCGCGAGCGTGCGGCGCTGGCATTGGCCGACGTTGCGGCACTGCCCCTGGCACCCGGCGCCGGTGCGGCACGCGACGCGGCCTTTGCCGCCGCGCGCGCCTGCTTTCGCGAGGAGGAACTGCTGGCGCTGGTCGCCGTGGTGTCCGCCTTCGG
>CAJYRH010000074.1 GCA_913776795.1 uncultured Pseudorhodoferax sp.
CAGCGCGTCGGCAGCTTGTCGAAGAAGTCGTTGAAGATCGCGTCGCGGTTCACCGCGAAGCCCTCGCGCATCAGATGGCGGCCGGGCGCTGCCGCCCAGCGCGCCGCATCGTCCAGCACGGGCGTGCGCACCAGCGTGCTGCGCACCCAGTCGGGCGACAGCAGCCAGGCCACGCAGATCAGGTCCCAGATCACCCAGCTGTAGGGCCGTGCGGTGTCCACGGGCGCGATGGCCCACAGCGGGTTGTCCGTGAACAGCCGGTGCAGCTCGTCGCCGACCACGCCGCGACCGCGCACGTGCTGCTCGACCTCGGCACTGGACAGCCGCAGCTGGGCGCCGACATGGAAGCCCGGCAGGTAGACCAGCGGCACGCCGCTGTCCAGCAGCCAGCGGCTGGCGGCCAGGTCCTGCTCCAGGTTGAACGAGTCGTTGACGTGCGGCGCACAGCTTGGATAGCCGCTGGTCCACACCACCACGATGCGTTCGGCAATCTCGGGCGCCAGCAGCAGCGCACTGGCCACGTTGGTCGCGCAGCCCAGCGCCAGCACGTACAGCGGCGCGCCGGGCGGGCTGCGCAGCGCGGCGTCCACGAGGTGCTGCGCCGCGGCGCTCGGCACCGGCGTCTGCGGGCCCGGCAGGTAGCGTTCGCTGCCGGCGAGCACACGGCCCGTGGGGTCCATGCCGAGCCAGCCGTACACGCGCAGGATCTCGTCGTGGCTGCGCCGCATGCCCTCGTCCGGCGGGCAGAACGGCGCGGCGTCCTCAGGCGCCTGCGGCAGCTGGCTGCGCCGGTGCGCGAACGAGAACGGCGCGGCGTACACGGCCTCGACCTGCAGCGCCGTGGGCGACAGCAGGGCCCAGGCCAGCGCGAACTGGTCGTCGATCTCGTTGGCCGCGTCGGTGTCGATGACGACGCGAACGGGCGTGCGCGGTTCCTTCAGGCGCTCGCGGTACCAGTCGTCGCGCGGGTGCTGGGCGTTCATGGGTGGGGCTCCTGTGCAGTCGGGGGTAGGGGGGCGCGCAGGCCCTGGTAGCGCTGCCAGTCGGGCGCCTCGTCGACATCCCAGAGCGCCGCCAGTTCGTGCCAGCCGGCACCGGCGGCACGCAGGCGCTCGCGCGTCTGCGCCATGACCCGGTCCGTGCTCCAGGCGATGCCGTCGAACACACCGGCCAGTGGCCGGCGCAGGCCCAGCAGCACGTAGCCGCCGTCCAGCGCAGGAATGGCCACCGCGTCGTGCTGTGCCAGCGCGTGCGCCGCCGCCTGCAGGTGGCCGGGCGAGAGGGCCGGGCAGTCGGTGCCGACGATCAGCAGCGGCAACTGCGGGTCCTGTGCGAAGTGTTGTGCCACGGCGGCCTGCATGCGCGTGCCCAGGTCGCCCACAGGCTGCGGCAGCAGGGCCAGGCCCGGCCGGCGCGCCAGCGCGCGGAAGAAGCGGTGGCTGGCATCGGGCGCGCACCACAGGCACACGGGGCCGAGCGCCGCGGCCTGCGCCGTGTGCACGGTGTCGAGCGTGAAGCGGCGTTGCATCCGGGCCGCGGCGGCGGCGCCGATGGCCGGCGCCAGCCGCGTCTTGGCCAGGCCCGGCACCGGCGCCTTGGCCAGGATGGCCACGCCGGCTGTCGCGGGCGCTGGCCGCGGCGCATAGCCGTAGCGGGCCGCCAGCGCGGCCGGATCGGCGCCGAGGACGTAGCGCGCGCGCAGCGCCCACATCAGCACGATGGTGCGCAGCGCGCCGTGCTTCTCCCATCGCCGTGCCGAGGTCGTCACGCGCGCGCGCAGGCAGGCCGGCGGGCCGTGGCGGCGCAGCGTCTTGCTCAGGGCCACGTCTTCCATGAGTGCGGTGTCGGCGAAGCCACCGACCTGCTCGAACAGCGCGCGCCGCACGAAGATGGCCTGGTCGCCCGTGGCCACGCCGGTGTGGCGCGAGCGCAGGTTGACCATGGCCGACACCAGCCGCAGCAAAGGCCGGCGGCTGTCGATGCGCACGTCGAAGCGGCCCCAGAGCGCGCCGGCTTCGATCGCCTGCGCGATCAGGCGGTCCGCACCGGGCGGCAGCACGGTGTCGGCATGCAGGAACAGCAGGGTGCTTGCGGTAGCCGCGGCGGCACCGGCCTGCATCTGCGCCGCACGGCCCCGCGGTGCCAGCAACACCTGGTCGGCATGCAGGCAGGCGATGCGCCAGCTTTCGTCGGTGCTGCCGCCGTCGACGACCACCAGCTCCGCGCCGCGTGCGCGCAGCGGCTGCAGCGCGGCCAGCCGGGAGGCGAGAGCGGGACCTTCGTCGAGCACCGGCACGACGATGCGCAGAAAGGTCATGGGAGGACCTTCGGCTTGGCGGGCTGCGGAGCGAGCGCCTTCGGGCGGCCGTGCGGCGCTCATGCCGCGACCTGCGCCTGCAGCGCGTGCAGCTCGTCCTGCACGCGCGCGATGACGGGCGTGGACAGGTAGTGGTCGACCCGCCCGCGCACGTGCGCGGCCAGGGCCGCCTCGCTGTGCGCGGTCGACCAGTCCTCCCCGGCCGGAAGGCGCTGTGCAGGCCGGTCCGCCAGCGCGCGCCACTTGCAGCACCAGGTGGCCGACCACAGCCACATGGCGCGGCGCAGCGGCACGTGCCAAGGCCGGGCCGCCGCGGCGAGCGCGGAGGGAACGGCTTGCTCCCACGCCGCATAGAAGCCCGCCACCTGCGGCAGCGTCAGCACCGCGTGCGCGCGCGCGTCCCAGGTGGTGGAGGTGTAGAGCGTGGCATGGGCCAGGTCCAGCCCGGCATGGCTGTAGCGGCATTTCTCCAGGTCCACCAGCACCGCGTCGCCCGGGCTGCGCAGCAGGAAGTTGCCGGGGTGCGCATCGAACGCGACCAGGCTGCGCGGCGGCCGGTCCGGCTGCTGCACCAGAGCCTGCAACTGCGCGACTTCCGCGTCGATGCGGCCGCGCGCCTCGGGCGCCAGGCCGGCTGCTCGCAGGTACGCCGCCTGCCTGCCGATCTCTTGCAGCAGGTCGGCCAGCGGATCGGCCGCGTCGCCGAGCGGCGCGCGCGGCGGCGCTGGCAGGGGCAGCGCATGCAGCGCGGCCAGTGCCTGGGCAATGGCCGGCAGGTCGGCGGGCAGGGCGGCGGGGCGGCCGGCGATCTCCTCGACCAGCAGCGCACCGCGCGGCAGTTGCGCGCTGGCCGGCAGCACCGCCAGCAGCCGCGGCGTGTGGCCGCACGCGGCGGCCCGCTCGAAGCAGGCTTGCTGGTGCCGCAGGTTGTCGGCTGGCGGCAGGGCCATCTGGCTCTGCTTGGGGATGCGGGCGAGCACGCCTGTGCCCAACAGGCGGATGTGCCAGTGCGCCAGGCCCGTGTCGGGCAGCGCGGCCAGGGGAGCGTCGGCCCACGGCCCCTGGGCGGCCAGCGCGGCGCGCAGGCCGTCGTTCAGCGCGTGTGCGGCCATGGGTGGTGTTGGTGTCGCATGGAAGGAACGCAGCTTATGCCACGTGGGCATGTCGCGCGTCGAAGCGGCCATGGCACCGCTGCCTGTAACCTCGGGTCTGCCCCGAACGAACCCACCGCATGCAGCAGAAGAAGACCCTCGTCGCCAGCACCATCGTCGTGGGGGTGCTCGTCTTCGTGGTCTTCGACCTGGGCCGCTTCCTGAGCCTGGCCTTCCTGCAGCAGAGCCAGCAGGCGCTGCAATCGCTGTACGCGCAGCGCCCCTGGGCGGTGCTGGGCGGCTACTTCGCGCTGTACGTGCTGGCCACTGCGCTGTCGGTCCCCGGCGCCGTGGTGCTGACACTGGCCGCGGGCGCGCTGTTCGGCGTGGCGCTGGGCACGCTGGTGGTGTCCTTCGCGTCCAGCCTGGGCGCGCTGCTGGCCTTCCTGGCGGCGCGCTTCGTGCTGCGGGGCAGCGTGCGCCGCCGCTTCGGCCCACGCCTGCGCGACATCGACCAGGGCCTGCAGCGCGACGGTGCCCTGTACCTCTTCAGCCTGCGGCTCGTTCCGCTGGTGCCGTTCTTCGTCATCAACCTGGCGATGGGCCTGACCGGCATCCGCACCTGGACGTTCTACTGGGTCAGCCAGCTCGGCATGCTGGCCGGCACGGCGGTCTATGTGAACGCGGGCACGCAGCTGGCGCAATTGGGTGGCCTGCAGGGCATCCTGAGTCCGGGCCTCGTCGCCTCGTTCGTGCTGCTGGGCGTGTTCCCGTGGCTGGCCCGCGCGGCCATGCGCGGTGTGCGGCGCCGCCGCGTCTACCGCCGCTGGCGCGGGCTTCGGCCGCGGCGCTTCGACCGCAACCTGGTCGTGATCGGCGCGGGTGCGGCGGGCCTGGTCTCGGCCTATGTGGCGGCCGCGGTCAAGGCCAGCGTCACGCTGGTGGAGAGCCAGAGGATGGGCGGCGACTGTCTGAACTACGGCTGCGTGCCGAGCAAGGCGCTGATCCGCAGCGCCAGGCTGGCGCACCAGATGCGGCATGCGGGCGACTACGGCCTGGCTGCCACCGCACCGGCCTTCCACTGGCGCCAGGTGATGCAGCGCATCCGGCAGGTGATCCGCACGATCGAACCGCATGACAGCGTGGAGCGCTACCGCAGCCTGGGTGTCGACGTGGCCGCAGGCCATGCCCGCATCGTGGACCCGTGGACGGTGGAGATCCGTGGCAACGACGGCAGCACCCGCCGGCTGACCACGCGCAGCATCGTCATCGCCACCGGCGCGCGCCCCGTGGTGCCGCCGCTGCCGGGGCTGGAGGCGGTCGGCTACGTGACCAGCGACACCCTGTGGGACGCCCTGGCCGCGCTCGACGCGCCGCCGCGCCGGTTGCTGGTGCTGGGCGGCGGCCCCATCGGCTGCGAACTGGCGCAGGCCTTCGCGCGGCTCGGCGTGCAGGTCACCCAGGTGGAGATGGGTGCGAGCCTGCTGGCGCGCGAGGACGCCGAGGTCTCGGCGCTGGCCGCCCGGGCGCTGCAGGCCGACGGCGTGCGCGTGCTGACCGCGCACCGGGCGCTGCGCTGTGAGCGTGACAACGGCGAGCAGGGCGAGAAGCTCCTGGTGGTGCAGCCCGTCGAGGCGGGCGGCTCCGACGGCCCGGTGCTGCGCATCCCTTTCGACATGCTGCTGTGCGCGGTCGGACGGCAGGCGCGGCTGCAGGGCTTCGGCCTGGAGGAACTCGGCATTCCCGTGCAGCGCACCGTGGAAACCGACGACTACCTGCAGACCCTGCTGCCCAACATCCATGCGGCCGGCGACGTGGCCGGCCCTTTCCAGCTGACCCATGCCGCCGCGCACCAGGCCTGGTACGCCACCGTGAACG
>CAJYRH010000075.1 GCA_913776795.1 uncultured Pseudorhodoferax sp.
CCGCCAGGCGCACGGATTCCAGCCGCTCGCCTGGCGGCCTACCGGCGTCCGCAGCGCGCCACGCCGGTGGAGCCGCCCGTGCCCTACCCCGAGGACACGCTGACCTACCTGGCCAACGTGTTCAACGACCAGGCCCGCCAGTTCTATGCGCGCCACGGCGTGAAGGTGATCGCCGCGGCCTACGAGTCGCACGAGGAGGAAGGCGAGGTCTCGCTCATGATCACCAAGCACTGCGTGCGCTTCTCTCTGTCGCTGTGCCCGAAGCAGGCCAAGGGCGTCAAGGGCGTGCAGGGCCAGGTCAAGGCCGAGCCGCTGGCGCTCATCAACGGCAAGGAAAAGCTGACCCTGCGCTTCGACTGCAAGCCCTGCGAGATGCACGTGGTGGGCAAGATCAAGCGCGCGGTGCTGAGCGAGGCCCAGGCGCAGCCCATGACCTTCTACAGGACGCGGCCGGACGCGCAGGCCGCCCACTGAGCGCCCGCGCGCCCGCGCGAAAGCGCGCTGGTCCGGCCACGGCCACCGCCGGTCCGCCAGCACTCCACCGGCCGGCGCCCGGCGCCGCAGCCGTGTGACACTGCGCGCCCGGCGGCCGGCGCACACGGCCCGCCTGCCCGTCCACGCCTGCCGCCACCAGCCTGCGATGACCACCGAACTGCTGCTTGTCGACGACAACCCCACCATGGTCCAGCTGCTGGCGCGCATGCTCGGCGGCATGGGCCGCCTGCGTTTTGCCACCAACGGAACCGCCGCGCTGGAGCAGCTGCGCAAGCTGCCCGCCGACCTCGTGCTGCTGGATGCCGAAATGCCGGGGATGAGCGGCTTCGAGGTCTGCGAGGCCATGAAGGCCGATCCGGCATTGGCCGACGTTCCGGTGATCTTCGTCACCGGCCACAGCGACGCGGCCTTCGAGTTGCGCGGCCTGGAAGCGGGCGCCGTCGACTTCATCGCCAAACCCGTGAGCGAACCGCTGCTGCTGGCGCGGGTGCGCACGCAGCTGCGCCTGAAACGCCTGACGGACGAGCTGCGCCGCCTGGCCACCGTCGACGGCCTGACGGCCCTGTCCAACCGCCGCGCGTTCGACGCGGCGCTCGAACGCGAATGGCAGCGCGCATCGCGCGATGGCGCGCCCCTGGCGCTGCTGCTCATGGACGTGGACCATTTCAAGAAGTACAACGACCACTACGGCCACCCGGCCGGCGACGCCTGCCTGCAGGCCGTGGCCGGCGCGCTGCAGGCCGTGGCCCATCGACCGGCCGACCTGGCTGCACGCTATGGCGGCGAGGAATTCGCACTGCTGCTGCCGCACACCACGCTGGACGGGGCCGGCCACATCGCCACGCGCGTCCAGGATGCGGTGGCCGCGCTGGCTTTGCCGCATGCCGCATCGCCGAACCGCCCCACGGTCAGCATCAGCATCGGCGTGTGCGGGCGCATGCCCGAGACCCCGCCCGCGCTGGGTCCGGCGGATCTGCTGGCCCGCGCCGATGAGGCGCTGTACGCCGCCAAGACGGCAGGCCGCGCCTGCCACCGCGTGCTGCCCCTGCGTTCCGGCGAGCCGCTGCCGACCGGCGCCCACGCCATTCCATGAGCCGCGGCCAACTGCGGCCCGCGCTGGCCTGGGCCAGCGGGCTCGCCGTCTTCCTGCTTGGCCTGGCGCTGGCCGCGGCCGCGGCGCGCTGGCAGGACGAGCGCAACCGCGAAGTGGCGGACCAACGCTTCCAGGAGTTGTCCCAGCGTGTGCTCGGCCACATCCGCGACCGCATGCGCAGCTACGAAAAGGGGTTGCGCGGCCTGCGCGGCGCCGTCGTCGTCCAGGGTGGCACGGCGCTCAGCCATGCCCAGATGCAGGCCTACAGCGCCACGCGCAACGTGGAAGGCGAGTTTCCTGGCGCACGTGGCTTCGGCGTGATCTGGCGCGTGCCCGTGGCCGACGAGGCGGCCTACCTCGCCCGGGCACGTGCCGACGGCCGGCCCGACTTCGCCATCCGCCAGCTCGCGCCCCATGGTCAGGAGCGCTTCGTCATCGAGCTGATCGAGCCGGTCGAGAACAACCGTCCCGCGGTGGGTCTGGACATCGGCTCGGAACCGTCGCGCCGCCGGGCCGCAGAGACGGCCATGCGCACGGGAGACGCCACCCTGAGCGGTCCGCTGGTGCTGGTGCAGACCCAGGGGCCACAGGACCGCGGGTTCGTCGTGGCGCTTCCGATCTACCGCCCCGGGCTGCCGCTCGGCACCGAGGCCGAGCGGGAGGCGGCCACCACCGGGTGGACCTACGCCCCGCTGGTCATCCACGAGGTGCTGGCGGGCGCAGACCAGGACGGCGCGCTGTACACGCTGCGGCTGACCGACCTCGATCCCAAGGACGGCGGCGTGTTCTACGACACCGCGGTCGGCACCGCCATCGCCGCCGACGGCCCCGAGCGCCGCATCGTCACCCAGCTCTTCGGCCGCCAATGGCAGGCGCAGCTGCACGCCACGCCGGCGTTCATGCAGGCACTGGACCAGCGCGACCCGCGAGCCGTCGGACTGGCGCTCAGCGTCATCGCCGCCCTGGCAGGCGGCCTGGTGGCCTTGGGGGGGCACACCCTGCAACGCAAGCGCCGCATGCACCTGGAGGTGGCCCGCCGCGCCGCCATCGTCGACAGCTCCGAGGAAGCCATCATCGCCGGCACGCTGGAAGGGGTGATCACGGAATGGAACGCCGGGGCCGAGCGCCTGTTCGGATTGCCCGCCGCCCAGGCGCTGGGGCGCCAGGCCGCCAGCCTGCTGCTGCCGCTGGCGCGGCAGCAGGAAGATGCAGACATCCGCGCCGTCATCGCGCGCGGCGAGCGGGTGCTGCCCACCATCACCACGCGCCAGCATGCCGACGGCAGCCTGATCGACGTCTCGCTGACGGCCTCGCCGGTGTTCGACGCCACCGGCCGCTGCATCGGCTTTGCCAAGATCATGCGCGACATCCGCGAGGCGCGGCGGGCCCAGCTCGCCCTGGCGGCGCTCAATGCGCAGCTGGAGCAGCAGGTCGCCGACCGCACCGCCAGCCTGGACGCCGCGCGCCATACGCTGCAGGCCATCCTGGACGCGATGCCTTCGCAGATCGGGTATTGGGATCGCACGCTGCACAACCAGGTGGCCAACCGCGCCTACCGCGACTGGTTCGGTGTCGAGCCCGCCTCGCTGCACGGCCGCCACATGCGAGATCTGCTCGGGCCGGAGCACTTCGCCGCCAGCCAGGAGCGCCTGGCGGCCGCGCTGGCCGGGCAGGCCCAGACCTTCCAGGGCCTGCCGGTCGCCCGTCCGGACGGCCAGGGCAATCGCCAGGCACTGGTCAACTATCTGCCCGACATCGTCGATGGGGAGGTGCGCGGCATCTTCACGCTCGTGCACGACGTCACGGAGCTCGTGGAGGGCCGGCTGGCGCTGGCCGCAGCCGAACGGGCGCAGGCCGCGCTGCTGGAGACACTGGACCGCCATTCCATCGTGTCGGTGGCCGACCGCAAGGGCGACATCATCAGCGTGAACGCGGCCTTCTGCCGCATCTCGGGCTACTCCGAGGACGAACTCGTCGGCCGCAACCACCGCATCGTCAACAGCGGCCACCACGACCGCGACTTCTGGCGTGCCATGTGGCGCACGCTGGCAGCCGGCAGCAGCTGGCGCGCCGAGGTCTGCAACCGCGCCAAGGATGGTTCGCTCTACTGGGTCGACAGCGTCGTCGCGCCCTTCTACGACCTGGACGGGCGCATCGAGAAATATGTTTCCATCCGCACCGACATCACCCCGATCAAGCGTCTGCAGCAAGAGGCCGAGGCCGCCAGGCGGGAGGCCGAGCGGACCAGCCGCTTCCTGGGCGAACTGCTGGATGCATCGACCCAGTTCTCCATCATCGCCTGTCAGCCCGACGGCACGGTCAGCGTGTTCAACCAGGGTGCCGAGCGCCTGCTGGGCTACCGCGCGCAGGAGGTCGTCGGCCATGCCAACTGCCTGGACTTCCATGAGCCGCGCGAGCTCGAAGAGCGCGCGCAGGCGCTGTCCGAACGGCTGCAGCGCAACGTGCCACCCGCGCTGGCGCTCGTCGACGCCGTGATGCTGGACACCCCGCAGGAATGGCGCTACCGCCGCAAGGACGGCAGCGTGGTGCCGGTGTCGCTGGTGGTCACCGCCTTGCACGACCCCGACGGGCAGCTGCTCGGCTACCTGGGCATCGCACACGACATCAGCGGCCGGCTGCGGCACGAGGAGCGGCTGCAGCAGGCCGTGCACGACGCGCGCCGCGCCAACGAATCCAAGAGCCGGTTCCTGGCCAACATGAGCCATGAGATCCGCACGCCGATGAACGCGGTGATCGGGCTGGCCTACGTGCTCGAACGCACCCGGCTGGACGCCGACCAGGCGGCGTCCGTGCACAAGATCCGCCTGGCGGGCCAGGCCCTGCTGGCCATCATCAACGACGTGCTCGACCTGTCCAAGCTGGATGCGGGAGAGATGCGGCTGGAGCGCGCGCCGTTCCAGCTGGCCACGCTGGCGCGCGAGGTCGTGCAGTTGCTGTCCGTGCAGGCCGAAGCGCGCGGGATCGCGCTGGCCATGGAACTGCCCGCCACCCTGCCCGACACCGTGGAAGGCGACGCGACGAGGCTGCGCCAGATCCTGACCAATCTGCTCAGCAACGCGATCAAGTTCACCGAGCAGGGCCAGGTCGTGCTGCGGCTGCAGCAGCAGCCCGCCCCCGCAGGCGTGCTGGGCCTGCGCGTGCGGGTGGAGGACACCGGGATCGGCATCGCGCCCGAGGCGGTGGACCGCCTGTTCAGTCCGTTCGTGCAGGCCGACTCCTCCACCACGCGCCGCTTCGGCGGTACCGGGCTCGGGCTGTCCATCGTCAAGCAGCTGGTCGCCATGATGGATGGCAGCATCACCGTGCAAAGCACACCGGGCCAGGGCAGCACCTTCCAGGTCGACCTGCAGCTGCCGATCGCCGACGGCGTCGGGCCACTGCCCGCGCAAGCCACCACGGCGACCGCCGGCGCGCAGCTGCAGGGCGTGCGGGTGCTGGTTGTGGACGACAACGCCATGAACCAGGAGGTGGCGCGGCGCATCCTCGTGCTCGAACAGGCCGAGGTGCATGTGGCCGGCAACGGCCTGGAGGCGGTGCAGCGCCTCATGACCGAGCCCCATGGCTTCGACGCCGTGCTCATGGATGTGCAGATGCCCGTGCTCGATGGACTGGACGCCACGCGGCGCATCCGCAGCGCGCTGGGGCTGACACGGCTGCCCATCATCGGCCTGACGGCAGGCGTGTCGGCCGGCGAGGGCCGCCGCGCCCGCAGTGCCGGCATGAACGAGGTGCTCGGCAAGCCGATCGATCCGGACGAGCTGGTGCGCTGCGTGCAGAGCCTGGCCCTTGCCACCGGCGAGGCGCGCGCAGCCATGCCCGCTGCCGCGCCATCCGCGCCGGGCAGGGACTGGCCGGCGATCGAGGGCATCGACGCGGCCAGGGCCAGCTTCCACCTGCGCGGCGATGCCGTGCTGTTCGCGAGGTTGCTGCGCCAGACGCTCGCCGACTTCGCCGACTTCGCCGACCCGGCCGTGCCGGCGCCCGCGGCCGGCACGGTGGGCGACGCGGCGACGCTGGCCGCCCGGCTGCACCAGCTCAAAGGCAGCGCGGCGACCTTGGCCGCCAGCCGCCTGGCGGCCGCAGCGTCGCAGGCCGAGGCGGCCGCGCGCACGGGCGCCGGCAACCTGCCCAGACCGCTGCGCACCGAACTGGCCCAGGCCCTGCAGGCGCTCGCGCACGCCAGCGCCGCACTGCCCACCGAGCCCGCACCGCCCGTCGCGACGGTGGCGGCGGGTACCGCCATCGATCCTGCTGCCGTCGTGCGCTTGCGCTCGCAGTTGCACCAGCGCGACCTGGCTGCGATGGACGGCTTCGCCGAACTGGCGCCCTACCTGCGCGAGCACCTGGGCGAAAGTGCGTTCGGCGCGCTGCGCTCGCATGTGGAGCAGCTCGACTTCGGCGCGGCTGCGCAGGAGCTGGAAGGTCTGCACCCCTAGCCGCTCGCGCACCGCGGCACCCGGAGCGCCCCGGCGACCGACGAACGGCGGCGCACAGCCCCTGGACGGCACCTCGACACCGAAGTTTCAGACAGTCTTCAGTCACCTTTCAGGACTTTCCCGCGGGTATTCCCGACAGTACGTTCTGCCCGTACCGCCAGAGCGCCCGCGCCATGACCCTGAGCAATTTCTACCCGCCACTTGCCACCCTCACGCTGTTCGCCATGCTGGGCCTGGCCTATGTGCTCGCCTGCGCCTGCATCGCCCACCGTTTCACCCGCGTGCGCCCGCCCCGCCACATGCCGCACGTGGCGCACCCGCAGCTGCGCGAGCATGCCGTGCAGTTCACCGCGCGCGACGGCCGCGCCCACATCGACGCCTGGTACCTGCCGGCCGAGCCGCGCCAGGGTGCCGTCATCCTCGTGCACGGCAAGGACGCCTGCCGCGGCGAGCAGGGCAAGGCCCCCTCGCTGGCGCTGGCCGCGCGGCTGCGGGACGTGGGCATGTCGGTGCTGCTGATCGACCTGCGCGGCCACGGCGACAGCAGCCCGGCGCGGCTGAGCTACGGCTGGCACGAGCGCCACGACGTGCTGGGCGCCGTGGATTTCCTGCGCGAACGCGGCTATGCACCGGGCCGCATCGGCGTGCTGGGTGTGTCGCTGGGCGCCGGCACGGCCGCCCTGGCCGCCGCGGAGGAGACCGCCATCGGCGCAGTGGTGCTGGACAGCGCCTTCGCCAGCTTCGAGCAGATGCTGGGTCGACAGTTCTCGCGGCTGTCGCGGCTGCCGGACTGGTTCCTGCCCGGCACGCTGGCGGCAGCCCGCCTGCTGCTGGGCGTGGACGTGCGCCGCGTGCAGCCGCTGTCGTGCATGCCCCGGCTGCGCGGGCGGCCCGTGCTCGTGATCCACAGCCAGGGCGACCGTTTCGTGCCTGCCGCCGACGCCCATGCGCTGGCGGAGGCCTGCGGCGGCGAATGCTGGCGCACCGAGAGCGAGGGGCACAGCGGCTCGTACCGCGCACTGCCGCTGGCCTACGAGATCCGCGTGGCGAGCTTCTTCGCGCGCCACCTGGACGTGGTGCCGCCGCGCCACCATGTCAGCGCGCACCTGCCCGGCCCCGACACCCGACCCCGCACCGCGCCGCAGCCCAGGCTGCCGCGCCATGCACCGCAACCCGCCTGACGCCCATGCCCGCCCTGCGCTACCTCTGCCTGTCCGACCTGCACCTGGGAGCGGCCTACAGCTGCCTGGTCGGCACCGACGCGCACGGGCGGCCGGACCCCACCCGGCGCAGTGACACGCTGGTCGCGTTCGGCGCCGCGTTGCGCCAGCTGCTGCAGCGCCTGCTGCCGCCAGGCGCCGAGCGGCCCACGCTCGTCCTGCTCGGCGACGTGCTGGACATGGGCCTGTCGCCGATGGGTGCGGTGGCCCAGTCGTTCGCCGTGTTCGCGCGCGAGGCGCTGGTGGATGCCGACGGCGCACCGCTGTTCGCCCCGCGCGTGCTGTGCGTGCCCGGCAACCACGACCACCACCTGTGGCGCGCCGCGCAGGACCAGCAGTTCCAGGCCGCGCTGGACGCCGGCCGCATCCCGCGCGACGTGATGCAGCACACCGCGCTCGACGACGCGCCCGACGCGCCGCTGCCGCCCTCGCCCCTGCTCACGCGGCTGCTGCGCAGCGTGCCGGGACTGGCCGGCATGCGCTGCGACATCGCCTACCCCAACCTCGCCCTGATGGATGCGCAAGCCACGCGCTGCCGCGTGCTGCACCACGGCCACTACGTGGACCCGATGTACCGCATGGTCTCCACGCTGAACGCGCAGCTGCCCGGGCTGGCCCGCACGCCGCGCCCGGCGGATTCGCTGACCGTGGCACAGCTGGAGGCCGAGAACGGCGCCTGGGTCGACTTCCTGTGGTCCGACCTGGGCAGCGCGGGCAGCACCGGCAAGACCGCCCTGCGGCTGTACGACATCATGCGCGACGGCGGCGCCTCGCACGCCTTTTCGCGCAAGCTGGCGAGCAAGCTGGTGGCCTGGATCGGCAAGACCTTCGAGGCCAGCGGCCGCGCGGCCGTGGTGCAGGGCATCACGCTGGACCAGCTGGTGCTGGGCGCGGTGGACGCCACGCTGGGCCAGGTGGCGCAGTCGCAGCGCGCCAGCTACGCGCAGACCATGACGGCCGCCGACACGGCCGACCTCGCCTGGTACATCGGCGGCCCCACGCGGCGCCAGCTGCGCCGCAGCGGCATCCTGCACCCCGAGAGGCTGGACCTGGGCTTCGTGTTCGGCCACACGCACAAGCCCTTCGAGGACAGCCTGCCCGTGGCCGGCTTCGAGCGTCCCGTGGCCGTGTTCAACACCGGTGGCTGGGTCATGGACCAGCCCACGCTGACGCCCACGCAGGGCGCCTCCATGGTGCTGCTGGACGCCGACCTCAACATGGCCGCACTGCGCCTGTTCAACGACCCCGTCAACGGCTGCATGGCGCCCGTGCGCGCCGCGGGCGTGGGCGATTTCAGCGACGCAGCCAATCCGATGCTGGCTGCGCTCGGCGATGCGCTGGCGCAGACCCGCAGCGCCTGGCAGCAGTTCTCGGGCTGCGCGCAGCAGGCGCTGGAGCAGCGCGCGCGCCAGCTGCTGGACGACTTCTTCGACGCCCAGGCATGAACGGGCGACAGCGACAGGACTCTTGGGAGGACGTGTGACCCTGCAACCCATCGCCCGCCCGCTGCGCGAGATCGCCGCGCGCTACACCGCCGTGGTGGTCGGCTCGGGCTACGGCGCCGGCGTGGCCGCGGCGCGGCTGGCGCGTGCCGGCCAGTCGGTGTGCGTGCTCGAGCGCGGGCGCGAGATCCTGCCCGGCCAGTTCCCGG
>CAJYRH010000076.1 GCA_913776795.1 uncultured Pseudorhodoferax sp.
CGCAGCATTCGTCCCCCGATGCTGCCCTGCCGGGCCCGCGCGTTTCCCCCACGCTCGACGCGACAGCCGTCTTCAACGCAGTTGCCTTCCACACGGGGTCAGGAGAGCGACATGGACATGTCTTCGGTCCGCTAGGCCGTTTCACGCATCCACAGCAGCGCCGCCGCGTCTCCACGGTGGCGGTGGATGCTGCACTTCCCATCGCGTCTCTCGCTTCGTCTGCGCGCGCAGGCGGATGCGTACGCCCGTGCCTGCGCGCGGCCCTGGCGCGACGGGAATCCTTTCACCGCGGCCGCGCAGCAGCGCGGGCGTGCGGCCGGTCCGGGGCCAGGGGATGTCCGGACACAGGACGCGGCATCGCCCGCACGCACCGACGCACACGACCGGAGGTCCATCATGCAACTGCCTCATCCGCGCATTCTCGCCATCGCCACCGTGCTGACCCTTGCCAGCGGCGCCGCCTCCGCCGGGCGCTTTCCGGATTTCGGCTACGCGCCGCCCTCCACCTACAAGGGGCCGCTGTTCCAGCTCAGCCAGGACTATCCGCAGCAACCGCCCAGCGGCCCGTTGCCGGCGTTCTTCCAGAAGCTGCCCAAGCCGCTGAGCAACAACTTCGAAGCCTGGCGCGGCTACGCCGATGCCGTGAAGGCCTACTGCCTGGAAGGCAACGTCGAAAGCGACTGGTACGTGCAGAACAACAAGGTGCGGCGCTGGTACCACGCGCCCTGGCAGCACTACGGCCCGCTCGGACGCGAAGGCGTGCATGGGCTGACCAAGGAAGCGCAGATCCAGGTCAAGCAACTGGCGCCGACCCAGCTCACCACCGGCCAGACCTTCGCGGTCGGCATCTACAACGATGTCGGCGCCTACACATTCGGCCAGGTGTGGAAGGATCCGCAGAACCCGGATCCGAGCTTCACCACCAAGCCCAACACCTTCCGCGACGGCACCGTGGTGTGCAAGGCGCTGTTCGCCGACGTGGACCTGAGCCAGGTGCCGTTCCTGCAGAACCCGGTGCTGTGGAACGCCTGGGTCACCAACAGCTTCAAGTCCGCCGACCGCGCGTTCAAGCAGGTGGCGCTGATCCAGATGGATTTCGCCGTGCGCGACAGCCGCGTCCCCGGCACCGGCTGGATCTTCGGCACCTTCCAGTACAACGGTGCGGTCAGCGGCAAGCCCGGCTGGCAGAACCTGGTGCCGGTGGGCGTGATGTTCGGCAACGATCCGCAGAACACCGGCGACGACTACACCAACAAGCAGCCGACCCAGACCCGGATCAATCCGCGCATCCTGCAGTCGGCGATCAACACCAAGCCGGAACTGCCGCCGACCCACCTGGGCTGGAACGGCCGCCTCAACGGTCCGGTGGACAATCCGATCAGCTCCTGCATGAGTTGCCACATGACCGCCGAATCGCCACAACTCTCGCCGATGAACCCGACCTTCCAGGCGCCGGACAAGGTGCCGCCGGTCGGTTCCAAGGAATGGATGCGCTGGTTCCAGAACATCCCGGCCGGACAGCCCTTCGACGCCGCGGCCAAGAGCACCGACTACAGCCTGCAACTGGCCGGCGGCATCGCCAACTTCTACGACTGGAAGTGCACCCAGGACGGCGTGTTCGTCAGCGGCGGCAACCTGTGCGAGCAGAGCAAGACCTCGCTGAAACTGATGCGCTCCACCACGCCGCCGCCGACCGTGTACCCGGTCGAGCGTGGGGTGAGCAACCAGGAGCTGGAGTAAGCGCCGCAACACCGTGCCTGCCGCGTGCCGTCCTATGGCGCCTGCAGGCACGGCCTGTGCCGAGTGCGCGCAAGGCGCAGCAATGAGCGGCGTCAGACGTGCTGCCGCCTGCGCTCGCTCAGCCGATCTGCTGGCCGACCCACCAGGTCGTGCCGCCGGCGTCGCGAAAGCCGCCACGCCGGTCCGGATCGTCCTTCTGCACCGGCGCCTGCACCGCCGTGGCACCGGCAGCCAGTCCACGCTGGTAGGTCGCATCCACATCGCGCACGTAGACGTGCACATGCGCCGGCACCGCCGGCCAGCCCTCGACCGCATCGCAGAACATCACCACGGTGTCGTCGATGCGCACCTCGCCGTGGGCGAGCAGGCCACCCTCGCCGGGAATCTGCCGCAAGGGTTCGGCGTCGAACACCGCGACCAGGAACGCGATGGTCCGCTGCGCGCCATCGACAATGAGATAAGGCGAGACCGAGGTGTAGCGCTCTGGCTTGAACGACATGAAGAACTCCCGAGGGTCGAGTGTCGCAGGCAGGTCGACGTGTGCGGTGGTGAAGCGCCTCATGCAACGTGCGGCGATGCCAAAAGGCCACTGCGCCGCGGCGTGCAGCCGCGCTCACAGCGCGCACGTGCTGAGCCGCGCGGCCAGGGTAAAGGGGATCGTGCCCAGGTCGTCCAGGCCTTCGACATCGAACGCATACACGCCCCTGGCCACGAGCGTCAGTTGCCCGTCGCGCGAAAGATTGAAGGTCAGCGTGTCGACATCGACCGGGTGGTGCGCGCCGGCCACATACAGCGAGCCGTCGATGTAGCCGTCCTGCGGGAGATCGGAAGAGCACACGT
>CAJYRH010000077.1 GCA_913776795.1 uncultured Pseudorhodoferax sp.
GGCACCCGCGCTGGCCATCAGCCTGGAGCCCCGCGGCGGTGTGCCTGTGCCAGCGCCTGTCGGTCGGCCGGCAGGCGCATGCCGGGGCCGGATGCATCGAGCACACCGAGCGAGCGCGGCGTCTGGCCTGCAGGCAGCGCCCACAGCTGCAGCGAGCGGTCGGCCGCTTCGCGGTAGCCGCCCAGGCGCTGCAGCGTCAGCTGTCCCGAGCGGGGGTCGAATGTGGCCAGCAGGGCCGGTGCTGCAGCCGCGTCGGACAGGACGGCCACGTACTGCAGTGGCGCCGGCCCGGCCCCCGTGCCGCCAAGGACACCGGCCAGCACCGCTGCGCCGATGCCGAAGGCGGTGGCGCCGCGCCACAGGCCCAGGCTGTTCCACCAGCCGCCCCGTACAGGGCGCGGCTGCGGCGGGGCTGCATGCGCATGGCGGTCGCGTTGCAGCTCCGCATCGACCAGGTTGCGGATGCGCGTCCAGACCGCGACAGGAGGCTGCACCGCCGGTGCCAGTTCGACGAAGCCGGACAACCGTTCGCGCCAGAGCAGTGCGCTGGCCCGAACGGCCGGCCGTTCGCGCGCGATGGCCTCGAAGCGCCGGCGCGCGGGGCCACGCAGGCTGCCCAGGGCGTGGGCCGCCGACAGCAGCGCCAGGAGGCGCGGATTCGATGCGATGTCCATGGTTTACCTCCAGCGCAGGTTCATGCGCGCTCCATGCAGGCGCGCAGCTTTTCGAGCCCGCGCCGGATCCAGGTCTTCACGGTGCCCAGCGGCTGGGCCAGGTGCACGGCCAGTTCGCCGTGGCTCATTTCGCCGAGGTAGGCCAGCGACAGCACCTCGCGCTGCGGCGGCGCCAGTTGCTGCAGGCACTGGTGGAGCAGCCAGGCCTGCTCGCTGGCGTCGGCCAGCTCCTGCGGGCCTGGGCCCTCCGCAGGCAGCGCGTCCGCGGCGCCGTCGTCCAGTGCGTCCGTGCGCCCGGCGCCTTCGGTGCGCTGGCGGCGCAGCAGGTCCAGCGCACGGCTGCGTACCACCAGGCCCATCCAGGCCATGGGCGGGCTCAGCGATGCGCGGTAGTCGGGCGCCGATCGCCAGATGGTGAGGAACGCCTCCTGCAGCACGTCCTCTGCCCAGGCGGGCTGACGCACCACGCGCAGCGCCAGGCCGTACAGGCGGGCGGCGGTGCGTTGGTACAGGTGCTGCAGCGCCAAGGCGTCGCGCGCGGCCACTCGGTCGAGGAGGGCCAGCAGTTCATCGTCGGCCGACGCCGTCAGCGGCAAGGGTCCTTGGGCCATGGTCCACCTACGCAGGAATGGGGTGACTGGATGCACCGGCCGACATGTCGGCGGACGAGGGTGCCGGTGCCTGCGCATGCATGCCCTCCTGGCCATCTGATCGCAAGGCCTGCACGCGGCCTGTGCGCGAGCCCGCCAAGGCTCCACGCCGCCGTCCTACCGAATTGAGCATCCGCACGCGCCTCCCGTTGCTGGTTTTTCACCTTCTGGTTGCCTGCCGCGGCTGGCATCGGCCTGTTCGCCTGGCATGCCAGGGAAGGAACGACCGCGGCCACCCGCCGGCAGATGGAGCAGTATGCGCTGCGCGACGGCACGTTCTTGGAGCGCAAGCTCGACAAGCGTCTGGCGCTGGGTCGCCGGTCGGCCGGCGTCTGCAGCATGCGTGCGGGGGATCGCAGTCAGTTCCCCCGAGTGACGCGTGACGCCACCGCCAGGTGCCGCTGCGGACACTGGCGGCCGCGGGGGTATCGCCGGTGTTCGGCCTGGGGCTGGCACTGGCAGCACGCGCAGAGCCGGTCGCTCCGTGCGCGCGCTGCACGGCCCTTGTCTTGACGCGCCGCAGGAATGGTCCGTACCTGCCGCATGGTTGCGATGTCGCCCGGTCGAATGCCGGCCTGCCGGTCGTAGCCACAGCGGGCTGTGCCGCTGAACTGGCCACGGCCCCGGCCCGCGCGCCGCGCCAGGTGCCGCGACCAAAGCGCTGTCGACGGCAATCAGGGCCGCCAGGCGCTGGGCGCAGCGTGCTGCCACAGCAGATCAGCGGCCACAAAAGAAAACGGGCCGCAGGGGCCCGTTCTCAAGTTTTTGGCGGAGCAGGCGGGATTCGAACCCGCGGTGGGCTATTAACCCACACACGCTTTCCAGGCGTGCGACTTAAACCACTCATCCACCGCTCCGTGGCAAGCCCGCAATTCTAGCAGTCAATTCGTGGCGTTTCGCTGCGGCCAGGCGTGGCGCTGCAAATCTTCGAGCAGCACGAATTCGAGGGCGCTGATGTGCGTGGATTCCAGCACCACATGCGGCGCGCAGCCGGCCTCGTGCGCCTCTTTCCAGCGTGCCGCGCACAGGCACCAGCGGTCGCCGGGTCGCAGTCCGGCGAAACGGTGTTCCGGCCTCGGGGTGGAGAGGTCGTTGCCGCGCAGCCTGGAGAAGGCCAGGAAGGCGGCCGTCACGCGCGCGCAGATCACATGGGCGCCGAGGTCGTCGTCGTCGGTGTTGCAGCAGCCGTCGCGCAGGTAGCCCGTCAGCGGCGCATAGGAGCAGGGCACCAGTTCGGAACCCAGGACGTTGTGCGCCACCGGATCGCTCATGGCCTGGGCGGCTGCAGCCGGACCATGTTCATGGCCGAGCTGATCAGCGCCGCGGTGTCGGCCATGTTGCTCGGAACGATCAGCGTGGTGGTGGCATCGGCCGCGACCTTGCCGTAGGCGCTCACGGCGGCCTCGGCCACCTTGAGCTGCACGGCCTCGTTGCCGCCGGGCTGGCGGATCGCGGTGGCCACCCGCTCGATGGCCTGGGCGGTGGCGTCGGCCACGGCGGTGATGGCAGCGGCCTCGCCCTGTGCCGCGTTGATGGCGGCCTGCTTCTCCCCCTCGGACCGTGCGATGAAGGCCTCGCGCTCGCCCGTGGCGATGTTGATCTGCTCCTGGCGCCGACCTTCGGAAGCCGCGATCAGCGCGCGCTTCTCGCGTTCGGCCGTGATCTGTGCCTGCATGGCGCGCAGGATCTCGGCCGGCGGCGTGAGGTCCTTGATCTCGTAGCGCAGCACCTTGACGCCCCAGTTCAGGGCGGCCTCGTCGATGGCCGCGACGACCTGCGCGTTGATGATGTCGCGCTCCTCGAAGGTCTTGTCCAGTTCGAGCTTGCCGATCACGCTGCGCAGCGATGTCTGGGCCAGCTGCGTGACCGCAACGATGTAGTTGGATGAGCCGTAGCTGGCACGCATCGGGTCGGTCACCTGGAAGTACAGGATGCCGTCGACCTGCAGCTGCGTGTTGTCGCGCGTGATGCAGACCTGGCTCGGCACGTCGAGCGGGATCTCCTTCAGGCTGTGCTTGTAGGCGACCTTGTCGACGAAGGGCAGCAGGAAGTTCAGGCCCGGAGTCAGCGTGCTGTGGTACTTGCCGAGCCGCTCGACCACCCACGCGTTCTGCTGCGGCACGACCTTGATCGATTGCGAGACGAACACGGCGGCAATGACCAAGAGTACGAGTGCGACTTCCATCCGGGAACCTCCAGCGCGTTGAAAGGGAAAGCGTTCAGGCCTTGTCGACCACCAGCCGGTTGCCGACCACGCCGACCACGCGGTACAGCCCGGCCGCAGGCGGTTGCGGCGCGCGCTGCACCACGGTCCAGCGGGCGCCGCGGTAGTGTACGGAGGCGGTGCCGTCGGCGTTCCAGTGGTCGACCGCCAGCGTCTCGCCGATGTCCAGGTTCATGTCCGGGTTGCCGCTCGCCACGGCACGGCGTGCGCGTGCGCTGCGCACGGCGTACCAGACGGCGACGGCGCCACCGCCGGTGATGGCAGCCGTGGCGATCTGCCCCGTGAGGGCCAGGCCCGCGTAGGCGGCCAGCGCCGCAGCCACGAAGCCCAGCGCCAGCATGAGCAGGTAGAAGGTGCCGGTGACCAGCTCCAGCACGATGCAGGCGCCGGCCAGCAGCCACCAGAAGGTCGTATCGGCAATGCCCATGGACAGGTCCCCCGTTGCGTTGCGCCGCATTGTGGTTCAAATGATCCGCCGGGCCGCCGTGCGGTCATCCAATGTCCGTACACTTCGCGCCTTTCCATTTCTGCCCGGCCGGAGCTGCCCATGAAGTTTCGCTTTCCCATCGTCATCATCGACGAGGACTACCGCTCGGAGAACACCTCCGGCCTGGGCATCCGTGCGCTCGCCCAGGCCATCGAGAGCGAAGGCTTCGAAGTGCTGGGTGTCACGAGCTATGGCGACCTGTCGCAGTTTGCCCAGCAGCAAAGCCGTGCCAGCGCCTTCATCCTGTCGATCGA
>CAJYRH010000078.1 GCA_913776795.1 uncultured Pseudorhodoferax sp.
CATCCACCGCCGGCGCCATTCCCGATGCGCAGGGCCTCACGCACTACCTTGACGAGCGCAAGGTCAATGTCGGTGGCACGGTCACGCCCTATGCCTGGGTCGGATCGGCCGCCCGGCAGGGCGACACCCACTGGAACGGCACGGCCTGGGTCAGCTGCGGCGTGGACGAGGTGGCAGGCTCCAGCACCGTGCGCGACGCCCAGGGCGTCTCGGTCAGCGACTTCTGCAAGGGCCGCAGCGTGAGCAAGGGCACGCGCGTGGTCGAACCCATCGCGGGCAAGTCCATGGCCGACATCGTCGCGCGCATCCGTGTCGGCCGGCCCAATGCCGCTGGCTGGGGGCCGGAACCTGCCTTGCTGGGCACGGCGGCCTTCTCCGGAGAAGCGGCGCTGCTGCACCAGTGGTTCACCGACCTCAGCGCGGCCATCACCTACGACGTGCGCGCGAGCAACCAGGTCGGCGTGTACACGGCGGAAGTCTCGGCGGGTGGCGACACCCGGGGCAACACCAGCCTGGCCTGCTGGAGTTCGGCCAACTGGGGCACCCAGCCGGCCGAATCACTGGAGCAGATGGTCAGCCGCTTCCGCGGCACGCCATGCACCTTCAGCCAGACGTCCGGGGTCTACAACGGAACGACGCTGTACAGCGCAGACCCTCAGGTCTGGACGGGCCAGAGCACCGTGTCCATCGGCGTGATCGGCAACCAGGCGCTGGGTGTGTCACCGCGCACCGCCTTCTACACCGACAACCGCTGGATCCGCGCCGCCTTCACGGGCGAAGGGCAGGCCACCTTCTACAGCTGCCTGCAGCGCTGGGACAACGGAACTCCGTTCAACTGCGACACCATCGGCACAGGGACCTACACGATCCGCACGCTCGGCGATGCGCGCATCCTGCGCTTCGCCAACCTGCCGGCGGCGACCGGGCCGCTCCCCTACGAGCGTGTCTTCGTGGAGCGCGGCGGCCGCATCTACCATGGCTTTGAGAACAAGCTGCGCTCGTACTACGTGATGCGCCTGAACCGCAGTGCCGGCGATGCACTGCTGTCCACGCTGGGCATGCCAGCCATCGTGGTGCCCTGAGTCGGTTGGGTTCTTCGCGTGGCGCAGCGGCGGCCCTCGGGCCGCCGTTTCTGCTTGGCGGGCACCTTGCTGCATGCGGGATGCGGCGGCATCCTAGACTTGGGCTTTCGAAGCCCCGCCGCCAAGGCAAGGAGACCCGCATGTACAAGCAGATTCTGGTTCCCGTGGACGGCTCGCAGGCCGCGCTGGCGGCTTTGCGCCACGCCGTGGAAGTGGCCCGCGCCTTTCGGGCCGACCTGTTCGTCGTCCACGTGATCGACATCCAGCCCTTCCTGGGCGCGGGCGCGGACTCCGCGATCGGCCAGGCCGAATACCTGTCGGCCGCCAACGCCAACGCCGAAGGCGCGCTGCACGCTGCGCTGGCCATCGCCGAGGCCGCAGGCGTGCCCTGCGAGTCGGCCACCGTGGAGGGGCATGCGGCGGAGGAAGGCATCCTGCAGGCGGCCGGCACCAGCGGCGCCGACCTGATCGTGATGGGCTCGCACGGCCGGCGCGGCATCGAGAAGCTGTTGCTGGGCAGCGTGGCGCAGCGCGTGCTGCAGGATGCGCGCGTGCCGGTGATGGTCGTGCGCGCAGCCGACGCCTGACACCTGCCTCCATGCATGGTGGCCGTACCATCGGCGCCCACCATTCCGCCGAAGGAGCGCCATGTCCGCCGATGTCACCTTGCATGCCACCCTGGGCGCCACGCCCTATGCGGTCGAGTTCCACGACGCCGCCGGCCACCGCTGGGGCGCGGACGAGCCCGCAGAGCAAGGCGGTGGCGACACCGGACCGACGCCGCACGGCCTGCTGCTGTCCAGCCTGGGTGCCTGCACCGCCATCACGCTCAAGATGTTCGCCGCGCGCAAGCAGTGGCCGCTGGACGGCGTGCAGGTGGCCCTGACGCTGCGCGCCGCCGCGCCGGGCACGTCCGGCACCGACATCGAACGCAGCATCACATTGCAGGGGCCGCTCGATGCGGCCCAGCGCGAGCGCCTGCTGGCCGTGGCCAACGCCTGTCCGATCCACAAGGTGCTGACGGGCGAGGTGCGCATCGCGACGGCGCTGGCCGGCTGAGCACCGCGCGCGGGCCGGGCCTCATGGCGCCGGGCCCGCGTCGCCACCGCGCGCCAGTTCGCCCGCCACCGTCTCGGCCAAGCCGCGCAGCCACCGGTGCGCCGGATCGTCGCGGTAGCGCACGTGCCAGCCCATCTGGACCGGAAAGCTGCCCAGGTCCACCGGGGCGGGCAGCACCTTGAGTCGCGCGTCGCCGGCCAGCCGGCGGCAGATCTGGCGTGGCAGCGTGGCGCAGTAGTCGGTCACGGCCACGAGTTCGGGGATGGCCAGGAAGTGCGTGACCGAGACCGCCACCTCGCGCTTGAGGCCCGCGCTTTCGAGCTTCTGGAACAGCCCGGCGCGCAGCCGGCCTGGCGGCAGCATGTTCACGTGCTTCAGCCGCTCGTACTGCCGGCGCGTGATGCGCTCGCCGACCTCCGGGTGATCGGCCCGCACCACGCAGGCCAGGCCGTCGTCCATGAGGTGCTGCACCACCAGGTTGTCCGGCGGGTCGTTGATGCGGCCGAACACCATGGCCGTGGCGCCGGAGACCACGCCGGTCTCGGCCAGGTCGGCGCCATAGGGCGTGAGCCGCAGGCGGATGCCAGGGGCGAGCTGGCGCAGCCGCGCCACCAGCGCAGGCACGAGCACGTACTCCACGTAGCTGTTCGGCGCGATGGTGACCAGGCGCTGCGCGCTGGCCGGGTCGAAGGCCTGCTGGCCGCGCACCAGGCCGTCCAGCGTGGCGAGCGCTTCGGCGATGGCCGGCGCCAGTTCCTCGGCCTTGGGCGTGGGCTGCATGCCGTAGCGCTCGCGGATGAACAGCGGGTCCTGCAGCAGCGCGCGCAGCCGCGTCAGCGCGTTGGACAGCGCCGGCTGCGTGATGCCCAGGCGTTCGGCCGCGCGCGTCACGCTGCGCTCTTCCATGAGGGCGGTGAACACGGGAAGCAGGTTCAGGTCGTAGCGCACTCAGATATGTTGCTACAGCAATATCTGGAATTCAACGAATAAATTGGATGAATGGAGATGGAACGCCCAAACTGCGTCTCACCCGGGACCGATCCAACCACCGAATCCACCGAGGACACACACCATGACCACCGAAACCCTGTTCACGCCGACCCGCCTGGGCGCCATCGCCGTCAGGAACCGCATCGCCATGGCCCCGCTGACGCGTTCGCGCGCCGGCATGGACGGCGTGCCCTCGCCGCTGGCCGCCACCTACTACGCGCAGCGTGCCTCGGCCGGCCTGCTGATCGCCGAGGCCACCAACATCTCGCGCCACGGCCGCGGCTATGCCTGGACGCCCGGCCTGTACAGCGATGCCCAGGTGGCCGGCTGGAAGCAGGTGACCGAGGCCGTGCACGCGGCCGGCGGGCGCATCGTGGTGCAGCTCTGGCACGTGGGCCGCATGTCGCACGTGAGCCTGCAGGAGGGCGGTGCCGCGCCCGTCGCGCCGTCCGCGCTGCAGGCCGGCGGCAACGTGTTCACCGAGGCCGGCTTCGAGGCACCCTCGATGCCGCGTGCGCTCGAATTGCCCGAGATCGCCGCCATCGTCGAGGACTACCGCCAGGCCGCACGGCGCGCCCAGGCCGCCGGTTTCGACGGCGTGGAGGTGCATGCCGCCAACGGCTACCTGCTGGAACAGTTCCTGCGCGACAGCACCAACCGGCGCACCGACCCGTACGGCGGCTCGGTCGAGAACCGCGCGCGGCTCGTGCTGGAGGTGGTCGAGGCCGTCGCCAGCGTCTGGGGGGCGGACCGCGTGGGCCTGCGCCTGTCGCCGCTGTCCACCGCCATCGGCGACACGCCGCTGGACAGCCGGCCGCAGGAAGCGCACGTCTACCTGGCCGGCCGGCTCGGCGCGCTGGGCCTGGCCTGGCTGCACGTGGTGGAAGGCCAGATGCATGGCGAGGATGCTGCGAGCCGCTTCGACAACCAGGCCCTGCGCCAGGCCTTCGGCGGTGCCTACATCGCCAACAACGGCTACGACCGCCAGCGCGCCGTCGATGCCACGGCCTCGGGCCACGCCGACATGGTGGCCTTCGGCCGCGACTTCATCGGCAACCCCGACCTCGTCGAGCGGCTGCAGCACAGGCTGCCGCTGTTCAACGCGCCGGCTTCGGGCTACTTTGGCGGTGGCGCCGAGGGCTACACCGAATTCACGGTGGCGCAGGCCGCCTGAACCATCCCCCATTGCACAGGAGAGCACCATGGCACTGAAGGACCTTTTGCCCGGCCCGCTGGGCTTCGGCACCGCCCCGCTGGGCAACATGTTCCGCGACATCCCCGAGGCCGAGGCCCGCGCCACCGTGGACGCGGCCTGGAACGACGGCATCCGCTACTTCGACAACGCGCCGTTCTACGGCGCCGGCCTGGCGGAGATCCGCATGGGCGAGGCGCTGGCTGGTCGGCCACGCGGCGACTACGTCGTCAGCACCAAGGTCGGCCGCCTGGTGCTGGACGAACTGGAGGACGTGTCCGCACGCGACCAGGGCGAGAAGGGCGGCGTGTTCGTGCACGGCCGGGCCAACCGTGTCGTCAACGACTACTCCGAGGACGCCACGCTGCGCTCCATCGAGGACAGCCTCAAGCGCCTGAAGACCGACCGCATCGAGATCGCCTGGGTGCACGATGTGGCGCAGGATTTCTACGGCGACGAATGGCTGTCGGTGTTCGAGACCGCGCGCAAGGGCGCCTTCAAGGCGTTGGACCGGCTGCGCGACGAGGGCGTGATCCAGGCCTGGGGCCTGGGCGTGAACCGCGTGGAGCCGATCGAGCTGCTGCTGGACCTGCAGGGCCCGCGGCCCGACGGCTTCCTGCTGGCGGGCCGCTACACGCTGCTGGACCACGGCCGCGCGCTGCAGCGCGTCATGCCCAGGGTGGCCGAGCGGGGCCTGTCCATCGTGGTCGGCGGTCCGTACAGCTCGGGCGCACTGGTCGGCGGTCCCCATTTCGAGTATGCGCCCGCCACGCCGGCCATCCTGGCGCGGGTGGCAGCCATCAAGGCCATTGCCGAACGCCATGGCGTGTCCATGAAGGCCGCGGGCCTGCAGTTCGCGCTGGCGCATCCGGCTGTGGCGGCGGTGATCCCGGGTGCGAGCCGGCCCGGGCGCATCGCCGAGGACCGCGCCGCGCTGCAACTGGCCGTGCCGGCGGATTTCTGGCGCGAACTGCGTGCCGCGCAACTGGTGCATGCCGATGCGCCGCTGCCCGGGGACGCCTGAAGCCCTGGCGTCCATGCGCAACGTTCGGCGCAGGCCACGCTGCTGGACGGTTCGTGCGATACGACGGTGCGTTGGCGCCATCCATGGCGCTCGGCATGTTGTCCCACACAGGGTGCGGATGGTGGCGCGTAGGCTGCTCGGGGTACGGAGGCCCGAGCGGTGCGTCCGCCCCCCCCAACCGACAGGAGCGATGCCATGGCCCGATCGAAGCAAACCCCGGCGGCGACCTCATCCGCACGGACGAACGCCGCCGACGCGCTGGCCCAGCAGCAGCAGCGGCCTCAGCAGCAGCAACGACAACGGCAGCAGGCGGTGCAGCCGGAGCCGACGGGGCCGACGCGCGAGCAGCGCATCCGGGAGGCCGCGTATGC
>CAJYRH010000079.1 GCA_913776795.1 uncultured Pseudorhodoferax sp.
GCCCATGCTGCCCGCCACGCAGGCGATGGCGCCCATGGCCAGTGTCTCCAGCGGCCGGAACGGGGTGATCGCGTACAGCAGCACGCCCAGGCAGCTGGCGGCCAGCACGGCGACGGCCCAGGTGGTCCAGTTGAAGCTGCGGCTGACGTTGGGCGCGGCCGGCGGCCGCGGAAAATGCCGCGCCGCAAGGTGCTGGATGAGCATGCAGGCCTGCACCACGAACACCAGGAAGAACACCAGGAAGGCGCCGCGGCCCTCGTCGTGGCGCAGGTTCAGCAGCAGCAGGGCCGGCACATGGCTCATGCCGTAGACGCAGACCATGATGCCCCACTGCAACTTGGCGTTGCGCTCCAGAAAGCGCTGCGGATCGTCGGCCAGCGCGCTGACCACGGGGATGGCCAGGAACACATAGACCGGGATGAACACCGTGAACAGGTCGAAGTGCTTGCTGCCCACGAGCCAGAACTGCACCGGCAGCACCACGAAGAAGGCCAGCACCAGACTGCGGTGGTCGCCGCGCCGGGTGGGCGACAGCGTGATGAACTCGCGCAGCGCGAGGAAGGCCACCAGCGCGAACAGCACGGTGGCCGCCGTCTCGCCCAGCACCCAGCCGACCCAGAACACGCTGACCATGAACCAGCTGGACTTGAGCAGCGCGAAGCCGTCGGCGAAAGCGGCTTGGCGCGCCACGCTCGCTTCGTGGCGGCTGCGTACCGACAACGCGAGGAGCAGACCCGTCACGAGGATCAGCAGGCCGAACACCAGCACGAACAGGGCGCCGACCTGTTGGCTGGACGTGAGGCTGCGCAGGAAACTGTTCATACCTCTCGCAGCGCGATGACGGCATCGCGCGCCCGGGCCAGGAAGTCGGCGCGTGGCTCGTCCGGGCCCAGTTGCATCGGAGCGCCGAAGGTCACCGAGCACAGGATGGGCACGGGCACGACCTCTCCCTTGGGCATCACGCGCTGCACGTTGTGGATCCAGGCCGGCACCAGCACCACCTGCGGAAAGCGCAGCGCGAGGTTGTACAGGCCGGCCTTGAAAGCCTGGGGCTCTTCCGCATGGCCACGCGTGCCCTCGGGGAACAGGATGATGGAGTCGCCCGCGTCCAGCGCCTGCACGAGCGGCGCCAGCGGGTCCTGGCCTTCGGTGCGCTCGCGGTCGACGTAGACGGCGTTGAACACGGCCGTGGTGATCCACTGGCGCAGAGGCGTCCTGGTCCAATAGTCCTTGGCCGCGATGGGCCGCGTGATGCCGCGCAGCTCGGACGGCAGCGCGGCCCAGATCATGACCAGGTCGGCATGGCTCTGGTGGTTGGCGAAGTAGATGCGCTGCTCGGCCTTGGGCGGGCAGCCCCACCAGCGCGCCTGCGCGCCGGTGAGCAGGCGCACCAGGCCCAGCAGCAGCCAGCCGACGACCTTGGCGCGGGTGCCCCCGGTCATGGCAGCTGCACGTCGCCCATGCGCGCGACGATGGTGCGGGCGCGGCTGGCGAGGTAGCCCGAGTTCGTCAGCTTTTCGTAGTGGCGCGGGCGCGGCAGCATCACGGCCAGCCGCGCGGCCTCGTAGGCGGTCAGCTGGGCAGCACTCTTGCGGTAATAGTGGCGTGCTGCCGCCTCCGCGCCGAAGACACCTTCGCCCCATTCGACGCTGTTGAGGTAGATCTCCAGAATGCGGCGCTTGTCCAGCAAGGCCTCGAGCGCCAGCGTGAGCACGAACTCCTGACCCTTGCGCAGCAGCGTGCGTTCGCCCGACAGGAACAGGTTCTTGGCCAGCTGTTGGGTGATGGTGGAGCCGCCCACGATCCTGGCAGGCTTGGCGTTGGGCCGGGCCGCAGCGCGTTCTGCTGCCTGCTCGTTCTTTTCCCAGGCCTTCTCCAGGGCCTGCCAGTCCACGCCGTCGTGGTCGGGAAAGCCGGAGTCTTCCGAGGCGATCACGGCGCGCTTGAGGTGGTCCGAGATGCGCGCGGCGTCCACCCATTCCTGGCGCCAGTGGAAGCTGCCGCCGCCGGTGGCCAGGCGCCAGGCTTCGGAGCGCTGGAACGCGGTGGACTGCGGCGCGAGCACGGCCATCAGCGCGATGCGTCCGACGAAGAACAGCTGCAGCGCCAGTGCCGCGACGGCGAGCAGCAACGACCAGCGGCCGACCTGGCGCATGCGGTCAGGCGTCCACGATGGCGCGCAGTTCGGCGAGCACCTGCGCGGAAGGCGGGCGCACGCCGCGCCACAGCGCGAAGGACTCGGCTGCCTGCTCGACCAGCATGCCCAGACCGTCGCGCGCGCGGGCGCCATGCGCCTGCGCCCAGGCCAGGAAGGGCGCAGCCGCGGGGCCATACATCATGTCCACGGCCAGTGCGTCTTCGGCCAGCACGCTGGCGGCCACCGGCACGCTGGCACCGGCCAGGCTGCTCGCACTGGCGTTGACGACGATGTCGAACCGGCCCTCCACGGCATCGAGCCCGCACGCCTGCACCGCGCAGCCATGCTGGCGTGCCAGCCATGCGTGGCGGTCCACCAGGGCCTGGGCCTTGGCCACGGTACGGTTGGCCACGGCAATGCGCCGGGCGCCGGCAGCGATGAGCGGACCCAGCACGCCGGCCGAGGCGCCGCCGGCACCGACCAGCAGCAGCGCGCGGCCGGCGATGGCCTGGCCCGCGTGCTGGGTGATGTCCTGTACCAGGCCGGCGCCGTCGGTGTTGTCGCCGTAGATGCCTTCGGCGGCGAACCTGAGCGTGTTGCACGCGCCAGCCAGGCGTGCGCGGTCCGAAAGCGCCGTGGCCAGCGCGGCGGCCTCGAGCTTGAACGGCACGGTCACGTTGCAGCCTTTGCCGCCATCGGCCCGGAAGGCCTGCACGGCCGCCGAGAAGCCGTCCAGTGGGACATGCAGCCGGTCGTACACCAAGGCTTGGCCCGTCAGCTGGGCGAAGCGTGCGTGGATCCAGGGCGAGCGGCTGTGGGCCACGGGGTTGCCCATCACGCAGTAGTCGAAGTGCATTCAAAAACCTCCGGCCTGGCGGCCTGCGGTGCGAGCACCTGGGCGCGGCGCGGCAGTGCTCACGGCAATGTGCTGACGTTGGTTTGCAGCGTGGCGTCGCGCGCGAAGCGAAAGCGCGAGACCACGAGGATCTGGTCGGCCTGCATCCGCATGGCCGGCGTGAAGCTGCCGTAGGGGCCGGCGGCGCGTGCGATGGCCTGGGCGCGCTGGTCCAGCCGGCGGTCGCCGGAGCTCTCGGCGACCTCGGTTGCCAGCACCTGGCCACCGTGGTCCACCGTGATGATCATGACCAGTTCACCGTACAGCTTCCGGCCGTTGTGCTCCGGGAAGTTCTGCGTGCCGCGTTCCTCGACCTTGCGGCGCAGCGCGTCGTAGTAGACGGCGTAGACCTCTTCGCGCGTGGATGGGCTCACCACGCGGCGCTTGGGACGTGCGTTCTCGACCTCGATGCGGCGCTCGATCTCGGCCAGGTGCTGCAGCAGCTGGCGCCGACGCTCGTCCTGCTCGCGTGCCTCGGCCGATTCGCTGATGCTGCGCGGATCGGGCGGCGGCAGCGCGGCCAGCATGCGCGTGACCTGGGCCAGCAGCAGGGTCTGCTGCTGGTGCATGGCCTCAATCTGGCGCTGCGCCTCTTCCACGGCATCGCCGATGTCTGCACGCGGAGAAGGGGGCAGCGGCGAAGTGGCCCTCCCGGCAGCGGCGTCGCCACCACCGGCCAGCGACGCCTGCGCGATGGCCTGCGCCTTGTCGGGCCGCTCGTCGGATCTGGCGTTGACCAGGATCACCTCGAGCGGTGTGTCCTGGAACAGCCGGTCGAACGCGGCCGGGTCGGCGAAGCGCACGGCCAGCAGCGTGGCGTGGGCGGCGAGCGAGACCAGCAGCGCTGCCTGCAGCGTGCTGAGTCCGCGCAGCCAGGCCGGCGCTTTCATGGCGTGGGCGCGTCCTCTGCGGTGGCGGCCGGCGCGTCCATGTCGACCGCGATGGCGATGGGACCGGCCGCTGCTTCTTCCTCGTCTTCTGCCGTCTCTTCCCCGGTGGCGACGGGCGCGTCCAGCGGGTCCAGCCGCTCGACCACGGTGCCGGCCACGTCCAGCGTGATGAGGTCGATCGCGCCGAGCTTCACGCGCACGTGGGCGTTGCGCGGCAGGCCCTGCGCACCCATCACGCCCAGCACCAGCGGCAGGCTGTCGGCGCGCACCAGGCCGTCCTTGATGACCTGGCCGTCGAGCTCGGTGATGCCGTTCTGCTGCAGGTGCATCAATGTCCAGAAGCGCTCCATGCCGCCCTGGAAGCCGTTGTAGGCGCTGTAGGCGGCGTCGAAGCTCGAGATGATGGAGAACAGGTCGGCGTCCTTGGGCTTGAACGGCGCGGCCAGCGCGGCCGTCTTGCCATGGCGTGCGCAGGCGATGATCTGCCACTGGTTCACGAGGTCGGTGTAGCGGCGCAACGGCGAGGTGCTCCAGGCGTAGGCCGGCACGCCGATGCCGGCGTGCGGCAGCGCCTTGGTGCCCATGCGCACCTTCACGCCGGGCGCCAGGCTGGCCTGGCTGCGGTAGATGCCGGGCACGCCGCAGGCCGCGAGCCACTGCCCCCCACTGCTGTTGGCCAGGATCAGGGCCTCGGCCACGATCAGGTCGAGCGGGGCGCCGCGCCGGCGCACGCTGATCTCCACGCGCTCGCGGCCGGCCGGCTCGTCGGCCAGCGGCACCTCGGGGCTGTCGACCAGGCGGAAGTTGTAGTCCGGCCGGTTGAAGGTCTCGGGCTTGCCGCGCACCACTTCGCGCTGGGCCTTCAGGTGGCGCGCCAGGCGGTACAGGAACGCCAGTTCGGCCGGCTGCACGCCGGCGGGAAGGTCCGGCAGCGCGGGCGGCGTCTCCTGCGCCAGCCACTCCTCGGTGATCAGCGCGTCGAGCTGGTCGTGGCGCAGGTTGGCGGAGATCGGCACGCGCTCCAGGCGCGTCTCGGTGCCGCGCAGTTCCAGCGTCTGGGCGTCGAAGCGCGCGTACAGCGAGACGGCCGGGCAGTCGCGGCCCTCCTGCAGCGTGTAGCTCTGCACCACCTCGTCGGGCAGCATGGTCAGCTTGTGGCCGGGCATGTAGACCGTGGACAGGCGCGCGCGCGCCACCTGGTCGATGGCCTGGCCCGGCGCGATCGCCAGCCCCGGCGCGGCGATGTGGATGCCGACGGTCACTTCCCCGGTGCCCAGGCCCTGCACCGACAGCGCATCGTCGATCTCGGTCGTCATCGAGTCGTCGATGGAGTAGGCGCGCACGGGGGCCGGCGGCAGTTCCTCGGTGATGGCCGGGGCCTGCAGCGCCGCGAAGCCCGTGCCCTTGGGGAAGTGCTCGAACAGGAAGCGGCGCCAGTGGAACTGGTAGGGCGAATCGATCGCACCGGCGCGCTGCAGCAGGTCCAGCGGCGCGGTCTGCGTGGCACGCGACGCCTCCACCACGGCCTTGTACTCGGGGCCGTTCTTGTCGGGCTTGAACAGGATGCGGTAGAGCTGGTCGCGAATGGGGGCAGGGCAGCGGCCTTCGGCCAGTTCCTGGGCCCAGTCGTCGATCTGCAGCTGCAGCAGCCGCTTCTTCTCGATGGCGGCCAGCGCCTGCTGGATCTGCTCGGCTGGCGCCTTGCGAAAGCGCCCCTTGCCGGCGCGGCGGAAGTAGTGCGGCGCCTCGAACAGGCGCAGCAGCGCACCGACCTGCTGGGCCAGCGTGGCGTTGTCGCTGAAATAGACCCGGGCCAGGTCGGCGAAACCGAATTCGTCGTCGCTGGCGAACTCCCAGGCCAGCTCCAGCTCGATGGACTCGGCCTGCGAGCGGGCCTCGGCCATCAGCTGCTGCGGCGCGGGCTTGTCGAACTTGAGCAGCAGGTTGGCGGCCTTGACCTTGACCCGTTTGCCGCTGTCCAGCTCCACCTGGGCCGAGGCCTCGGCCTCGGACAGCACCCGGCCGGTCATGAACTTGCCGGCTTCTTCGAACAATGCGTACATGGGCGCTATTGTCCCCGAGGCGGGTGACTGCCTAATGGGCCTGCAGGAATTCGAAGACTTCGTCCAGGTACTGCGGAAATTCGCTGATCGCGTGGTCGCTTCCCTCGAGCAGGCGAATGCGCGCCTGCGGGTAGCGCGCGCACATTTCACGCCAGTCCAGCACCTCGTCGCCCTTCGCGACGATGGCGAACATGCGGGCCATGGCCGCGCGAGCGGCCGGTGCCGTCGGTGGCGATTCCATCGTGCGCAGTTCCTCGACATGGCCAGGCGTGAACACGAAGCGCTGCGCCGGGTCATGCCAGCTGGCATGCTCTCCGATGTGGCGCGACAGATCGCGCGCCGGATGCACGGCCGGATTGAGCAGCACGGCGCGGCAACCGGTCTGCTCGGCCACGCAGGTGGCATAAAAGCCGCCCAGCGAGGAGCCCACCACCGCCATGCGCTCGCGGGGCCAGCCCGCAATGCCGGCCAGCACCTCGTCCATGGCTTGGCGCGGCGAGGGCGGCAACTGCGGGCACCACCAGACCCAATCGGGGTGCTGCGCCTGCACGCGCGCGGCCACGAGCCGGGCCTTGGTGGACTGCGGCGAGGAGCGAAAGCCGTGTAGATAGAGCAGATGGGTGGGCGACGCGTGGGGCATGGTGAGCGCGGACCGTGCGAGGTATTGCCGCGCCGGATGTTACGGGCCCGGCGTGCCTGCACCTGCGTGCGGCCAGACCTTTGTCGTCCTTGGCGCCACACCTGCGTCCTATTTGTACACACTAATTGGATGCTTCATGACCGAATTCGTTAGGATGGCGGGCTTGGTGCACCTCGCGCACCGCCCTTGTCCTGCCGTCGTCCCATGCTCGACCGATCGCCCAGCGAAATTGCCCGAGAAGCTTTCAAACGCTTGGCCGAAAAGCGCTTGGCGCCGACACCCGAGAACTACCAGACGCTCTACCACGAGGTGGCCGGCACGTTGCCGCCGGCCCCTTTCCCGTCGGAGGCCCTGCGCCACATTGCCGCGGCACTGCCTTCGCGCAACCCGGGGCAGGAAAAGCACCTGGGCCTGCTGGAGTCGGCGATCGGGCAGCGCAGCTGGGACAGGATCGAGGCGGCTCTGGTCGGCTACGGCAGTTTTTCGTCCGTCTCGACCTTTGGCGCGCTGGAACCTGCCACCGCGAACCAGGCGGGCGGCGATGCCTCGGCCCTGGCGGCGCTGGTGCTGGAGCAGGTGGCGCGGCTGATCGAATCGGCGCAGGCGGCCCTGGGTGCAGAGGACTCGCGCTTTGCCGAGCAGACCGCCGAGGTGCTGCGGCTGTTGCGCCAGCCCCGCCCCGACCTGCGCGAGGCGCGCACCCAGCTGGGCAACTATGCGCACCGCATGTCCTTTGCCGCGGACGACCAGGCCGAGATACGCAATGGGCTGCTCAAGCTGCTGAACCTGGTGTTCGAGAACATCGGCGAACTGTGCGTGGACGACCGCTGGCTGCGCGGGCAGATCGACGCGCTGCGCAGCGCCGCCACCCCGCCGCTGAACCTGCGCCGGCTCGACGATGTGGAGCGCCGGCTCAAGGACGTCATCTTCAAGCAGACCGAGGCCAAGGGCCGGGCTTACGAAGCGCAGCTGCAGATGCGCCAGCTTCTGGCCACATTCGTCGAGCGCCTGTCGCACATGACGGAGACCAGCAGCGCCTACCACGGCAAGATCGAGAACTGCGCGCGCCGGATCGAGCAGGCCAGCACCATCGAGGAACTCGGCCCGGTGCTGCAGGAGGCCATCAGCGCCACGCGCGCGATGGCGCGCGACACCGTGCAGTCGCGCGACGAACTGCAGGTCATGCGCAGCAAGACGGAGGAAGCCGAACAGGTGATCTCCAAGCTGCATGTCGAGCTGGACCGGGTCAGCGCACTGGCGCGCCACGATGCGCTGACCGGCGTGCTGAACCGCCGCGGCCTGGACGAGGCGATGCAGCGCGAGTTGGCCACCGCACGGCGCAAGAACCAGTCGCTGTGCGTGTCGTTGCTGGACCTGGACAACTTCAAACGGCTCAACGACCAGCTCGGCCACGACGTGGGCGACAGCGCGCTGCAGCACCTGGCCGACGTAGCGCGTACCGCCATCCGCCCGCAGGACTCCCTGGCCCGCTACGGCGGAGAGGAATTCGTCATCGTGCTGCCCGATACGGTGCTTGCCGATGCCATTGCGATCCTGACGCGGCTGCAGCGCGAGCTGACCACACGCTACTTCCTCAACGGCAAGGACAAGGTGCTCATCACCTTCAGCGCCGGCGTGGCGCAGCTGGGCGACGACGAGGCCATCGCCGAGGCGCTCAAGCGCGCCGATGCGGCCATGTACCTGGCCAAGCGCACCGGGAAGAACCGCGTCCTGGGCGGCTGATCGCCGCTGCAGGCGCCGCCGCGGTGCGGCGCGCCGGATAATCCGCCCTGGACTCTTTCCCGTTATGGCCGCCGTTCTCGACAATCCTCCGCTGTGGCGCCGTGCGCTACCGATGTTCCGCGGTTTCGACGCGCTGCTGGCCTTCGCCGTGCTGCTGCTGTGCGCTGCCGGCCTGCTGGCGATGTACTCGTCCGGCTACGACCATGGCACGCGCTTCGTCGACCATGGCCGCAACATGCTGCTTGCCGGCGCTATCCTGTTCGTCGTGGCCCAGGTGCCGCCCCAGCAGCTCATGAAGTTCGCCGTGCCCGTGTACGTGGTGGGCGTGCTGCTGCTGCTGGGTGTGGAGTTCGCCGGCATCACCAAGAAGGGGGCGCAGCGGTGGATCAACGTCGGTGTCGTGATCCAGCCCAGCGAGATCCTCAAGATCGCCACACCACTGATGCTGGCCTGGTGGTTCCAGCGGCGCGAAGGGCACCGCCAGCCGCTCGACTTCCTGGTTGCCTTCGCGCTGCTGGCCGTGCCAGTGCTGCTGATCATGCACCAGCCCGACCTGGGCACGTCCATCCTGGTGGCGGCGGCCGGCATGTCGGTGATCTTCTTCGCGGGCCTGCCGTGGCGTCTGATCCTGCCGCCCGTGCTTCTCGGCGCGATCGGCGTTGGCCTTCTGGTCTGGTTCTCGTCCGACCTGTGCCAGGACGGCGTGCGCTGGGTGGTACTGCGCGAATACCAGCAGCAGCGCGTGTGCACATTGATGGACCCGACGCGCGACCCGCTCGGCAAGGGCTTTCACATCCTGCAGGGCATGATTGCCATCGGCTCGGGCGGCGTGTTCGGCAAGGGTTTCATGCAGGGGACGCAGACGCACCTGGAGTTCATCCCCGAGCGCACCACCGACTTCATCTTTGCGGCGTATTCGGAGGAATTCGGCCTGCTCGGCAACGGTTTCCTGATCCTGGCATTCGTGTTCCTGATCCTGCGCGGACTGGTCATCGCGCTGGAGGCGCCGACGCTGTTCTCGCGGCTGCTGGCCGGGGCCGTGACCCTGATCTTCTTCACCTATGCGTTCGTGAACATGGGCATGGTCAGCGGCATGCTGCCCGTGGTGGGCGTGCCGCTTCCCTTCGTGAGCTACGGCGGCACGGCCATGGTCACGCTGGGCATGGGCCTGGGCATCCTCATGTCCATCGCCAAGTCCAAGCGGCTCCTGCAGACCTGAGGCAGCACGGCGACTGGCGGGCTCCTAGAATGCCCCGATGATCTCCCGCGAACCCACCCTGGCCCGCATCGCCACTGCCCAGCAACTGCTGCTCGATCCCTTCGGCCTGACGCCTGCGCACCTGCAGCGTGCCCTGGCCGAGATCCAGGCGCACCAGGTCGACGACGCCGACCTGTACTTTCAGTACACGCGCAGCGAGGGCTGGAGTCTGGAGGAAGGCATCGTGAAGACCGGCTCGTTCAGCATCGACCAGGGCGTGGGCGTGCGCGCGGTCAGCGGCGAGAAGACGGCCTTCGCCTATTCCGACGACATCTCCGAGGCCTCGCTGCTGGACGCCGCGCGCACGGTGCGTGCGATCTCCTCGGCCGCGCAGAACCGGCGTGCCAAGGTGCCGGCGCAGAAGATCGCTCGCAGCCGATCGCTCTACAACGGCCTGGACCCGATCGCCACGCTGGACAGTACCGCCAAGGTCAAGCTGCTGGAACAGGTGGAGCAGCGCGCACGCGCCAAGGATCCGCGGGTGGTGCAGGTCATGGCCGGCCTGGCCAGCGAATACGACGTGGTGCTGGTGGCGCGCGCCGACGGCACGCTGGCGGCCGACGTGCGCCCGCTGGTGCGCCTGTCGGTGACCGTGATCGCCGAGGCCCAGGTGGCCGGCCAGACGCGCCGCGAAGTGGGGTCCAGCGGCGGCGGCGGCCGTTTCGGCCTCGCCTACTTCGACTCCGAGCGCATCGACGAGTACGTGGACCAGGCTGTGCAGGCGGCTCTGACCAACCTGGAGGCCCGTCCTGCGCCCGCTGGCGAGATGACCGTGGTGCTGGGCGCAGGCTGGCCCGGCATCCTGCTGCACGAGGCCATCGGCCACGGGCTGGAGGGCGATTTCAACCGCAAGGGTTCCAGCGCCTTCAGCGGTCGCATCGGCCAGCGGGTGGCGGCCAGGGGTGTCACGGTGCTGGACGACGGCACCATCGCCGACCGCCGCGGCTCGCTCAACGTGGACGACGAGGGCAACGCCAGCCAGCGCAACGTGCTGATCGAGGACGGCATCCTCAAGGGCTACATCCAGGACGCCATGAACGCCCGCCTCATGAACGTCAAGCCCACGGGCAACGGCCGGCGCGAGAGCTATGCCCACGTGCCGATGCCGCGCATGACCAACACCTACATGCTGGGCGGCGACAAGGATCCGGCCGAGATCATCGCCAGCATCAAGAAGGGCTTGTACGCCAGCAACTTCGGCGGCGGACAGGTGGACATCACCTCGGGCAAGTTCGTGTTCTCGGCAAGCGAGGCGTTCTGGGTCGAGAACGGCAAGATCCAGTACCCGGTCAAGGGCGCGACGTTGGTCGGCAACGGCCCCGACGCGCTGACGCGCGTGTCCATGATCGGCAAGGACATGAAGCTCGATTCGGGTGTGGGCACCTGCGGCAAGGAAGGGCAGAGCGTTCCCGTGGGCGTGGGCCAGCCCACGCTGCGCATCGACGGCCTCACGGTCGGTGGCACCGCCTGATGTGCTAGAGTCGCCGCCGATGTCTGCCTCCCGCGCCTTTTACTTTGCCTACTTTTGGTTCCCGGAATCCGGCGGACGAGAGGCGCGCGCGTAAACAGCAGACGACAGAACCTCCAAAAACCGCCGGTACCGCAAGGACCGGCGGTTTTTTTTGGCCCCAACGATTTCAACCAACGAAAGAGACCATGAGCACGCAGCAGACCCCCGACGCCTGGTACGCGAACGTCGACAAGACCAGCCAGACCGACGACGAACGCATCAAGGACATCAACGTGCTCCCGCCTCCCGAACACCTGATCCGCTTCTTCCCGATCCGCGGCACGCCGGTCGAGGCGCTGATCAGCCGCACGCGCGGCCGCATCCACGACATCATGGCCGGCAAGGACGACCGCCTGCTGGTGGTCATCGGCCCCTGTTCGATCCATGATCCGGCCGCTGCGCTGGAGTATGCGCGCCGCCTGAAGCCACTGAGGGACAAGTACGCCGACGACCTCGAGATCGTCATGCGCGTCTACTTTGAAAAGCCGCGCACCACGGTCGGCTGGAAAGGTTTGATCAACGATCCTTACCTCGACGAGAGCTACCGCATCGACGAAGGGCTGCGCATCGCGCGCCAGCTGTTGATCGACATCAACCGCCTCGGGCTGCCAGCCGGCAGCGAGTTCCTGGATGTGATCTCGCCGCAGTACATCGGCGACCTCATCGCCTGGGGCGCGATCGGCGCGCGGACAACCGAAAGCCAGGTCCACCGCGAGTTGGCCTCGGGCCTGTCGGCACCGATCGGCTTCAAGAACGGCACGGACGGCAACATCCGCATTGCGACCGATGCCATCCAGGCGGCCGCGCGCGGCCACCACGTCCTGTCGGTGCACAAGAACGGCCAGGTCGCCATCGTGCAGACCAACGGCAACAAGGATTGCCATGTGATCCTGCGCGGCGGCAAGGCGCCCAACTACGATGCCGCCAGCGTCGCCGCGGCCTGCAAGGAACTGGCGGCCGCCGGCATGCAGCCCAACCTCATGGTGGACTGCAGCCATGCCAACAGCAGCAAGCAGCACGAAAAGCAGACCGAGGTGGCTGGCGACATCGCTGCCCAGATCGCCGGCGGCTCGCGCCAGGTCTTCGGCGTGATGGTGGAAAGCCACCTCGTGGCCGGCGCGCAGAAGTTCACGCCGGGCAAGGACGATGTGCACGCGTTGGCTTACGGCAAGAGCATCACCGACGCCTGCCTGGGCTGGGAGCCCTCGGTCGACGTGCTGGAGACGCTGGCCCGGGCCGTGGCCAAACGCCGTGCGGCCGCCTGAAGTCGGGTTTGCGTCGATTGCCGACGCCCCGTGCAGCAGCGATGCTGCAGGCTTTTCAGGGAGACGCCATGCGCAGTGAAGTGTCCGTGCGGCTGGCTGGTGGCCAGGAGCTGCGTTTCGACCTCGAGGATGCTGCGCCCATGCTGCAGGAGCAGGCCCGTGGCTGGCTAGACACACAGTTCGTGCAGCTGGAGTGCGAGCCCCTGCGCGCCACCGGCAAGGTGTTGCTGGCCGACAAGCTGATCGCCATTGCGCGCGCCGCCGGCCCCGAACTGCTGGCCGATCCGCAGTGGTTCTCCAGCTTCGCGCGCGCTGCCAGCGCGGCGCTGGCCAAGCCCGTCGTGCGGCTGGACCTTGACCAGCTGACCGTCAGTTACTGAGCGAAGCGCGCTTTCAGCGCGTCGAGCAGGCGGGTGTGTACGCTGCCGAAGCCGCCGTTGCTCATGCACAGCAGGTGGTCGCCGGGTTGCACGGCCGCCAGCACCTGGGCGAGCAGCTGGTCGATGTTCTCTGCCACCTGCAGGCGCGCGCCCATCCCGGCCAAGGCCTCGCGCGGGTCCCAGCCCAGCCCGGCGGCGTGGCAGAACGCCAGGTCGGCCGACTCCAGGCTCCAGGGCAGCCTGGCACTCATGCTGCCCAGCTTCATGGTGTTGCTGCGCGGCTCGAAGATGGCCAGGATGCGCCCACCGGCCGGTCCGACCTGCGCGCGCAGGCCGTCCACCGTGGTGCGGATGGCCGTGGGGTGGTGGGCGAAGTCGTCGTAGACCCGCACCGTGCAGCCGCCAGCCGCGACTTCGCCGCGCAGTTCCATGCGCCGGCGCACGTTCTCGAAGCGCTGCAGCGCTTCGGCCGCCACCGCGGGCGCCACGCCCAGGTGTTCGGCCGCGGCAATGGCCGCCAGCGCGTTCATGCGGTTGTGCAGGCCCGACAAGGACCATTGCACCTGGGCCACCGGCCGGCCCTGGTCGAGCACGCTGAACCGCTCGGCCGTGCCTTCGGCCGTGAAGCGTCCGCCGCTGCCAAAGCCCACGGTCTCGCTCCAGCAGCCCTGGGCCAGCACGCGGGCGAGGGCGTCCTCCTCAAAGTTGACGACCACCCGGCCCCGTCCCGGCACGGTGCGCACGAGATGGTGGAACTGGCGTTCGATGGCCGCCAGGTTCTCGAAGATGTCGGCGTGGTCGAACTCCAGGTTGTTCAGCACGGCTGTGCGCGGCCGGTAGTGCACGAACTTGCTGCGCTTGTCGAAGAAGGCCGTGTCGTACTCGTCAGCCTCGATCACGAAGCAACCGCCGCGCGCGCCGAGGCGGGCCGAGATGCCGAAGTTCAGCGGAACGCCGCCGACCAGGAAGCCGGGATCCACGCCCGCACAGTGAAGTACCCAGGCCAGCATCGAGGTGGTGGTGGTCTTGCCGTGCGTGCCGGCGACTGCCAGCACATGCCGCCCTTGCAGCAGATGCTCGGACAGCCACTGCGGGCCGCTGGTGTAGGCAGCGCCCGCGTCGAGGATGGCTTCCATGAGCGGGAACCTGGGCGCGCCGTCGGGCAGGCGCGCGCGGGAGACGACATTGCCGACAACGAAGACATCCGGCGCCAGGGCCATCTGGTCTGCGCCGAAGCCTTCGATCAGATCGATGCCGAGCGCGCGCAGTTGGTCGCTCATGGGGGGGTAAACGCCCGCATCGCAGCCGGTCACGCGGTGGCCGGCGCTGCGTGCAAGCGCCGCCAGGCCGCCCATGAACGTGCCGCAGATGCCGAGGATATGGATGTGCATCGCAGGATTCTAGGAGTGGCGCAAGGCTGATCGCGTGGGGCGCACAATCCGCACATGGACAACGCAAGTGCACAGATCGCGGCCGTCGCGGCGCGCATGGTGGTGGACGACGGGCTGGAGTGGGGCGCGGCCAAGCGCCGTGCCGTCCAGCAACTCGGCCTGGGGCCGCGCGCGCGACTGCCAGGCAACGAAGAGCTCGAGGACGCCGTGCGCGAGCACATCGCCATCTTCCATGCCGACGCGCAGCCCTTCGAACTGGCGGCGTTGCGCAAGCTCGCCTTGACCTGGATGGAGCGACTGCAGGCGTTTCGGCCGTACCTGGCCGGCGCAGTCTGGCATGGCACGGCCACACGGCGTTCCGACATCTACCTTCAGCTTTTCTGTGACGACTCCAAATCGGCGGAGATTCTGTTGATCGACCGCGGCGTGCGCTACGAGCCCAGCACCGTGCCGGGTTTTCGCGGCGATCCGGTGGAGGCGCTGAGCGTGCAGGGCCACAGCCCGGAGCTGGGCGAGGCCGTTGGCGTGCACCTGCTGGTGCACGATCTGGATGAGCTGCGCGGTGCGCTCAAGCCCGACGCGCGCGGCCGCACGCCGCGAGGCAGCCTGGAGGCCGTGCGCAAGCTGGTGCAGGAGGAGCAGTCATGACAACCGAACGCAAGGCAACTGCTCGCCGCGGTGTGCTGCTGGCAGCGGGATCGGTGGCCCTGGCGGCCGGTGCAGGGGCAGCCTGGTGGGCGCGCAAGGCCCGCGGGGCTGCCGATGATCCGGCGGTGCAGTCGTTCTGGGCACTGCAAAGCGAGCGCCCAGGCGGTGGCATGGTGGCAATGTCGGACTTTCGCAACCGCCCGCTGCTGGTCAACTTCTGGGCGCCCTGGTGTCCGCCCTGTGTCGAGGAACTGCCCATGATCGACGCGTTCTTCCGCCAACATGCAGGCAATGGCTGGCAAGTGGTGGGGCTGGCGGTAGACAAGCCCGTGGCGGTGCAGAACTTTCTGGGCAAGACGCCGGTTGCGTTCCCTGTCGGCGTTTTGGGACTTGCCGGCCTGTCGGTGGTGAAGGATCTGGGCAATGCAGCGGGCGGTCTGCCCTTCACCCTGGTGCTCGACGCAGCAGGGCAGGTGGTCGAACGTAAAATAGGACAAATCACCCCCCAGGATTTGCAACGCTGGGCAGCGCAAATTCGCGTTTCCTAGCTGATCAGTGCTGATCCGTTCGCCGTTGATGGGCGAAGAACACCAAAAATGCCTGCAATAGGCAAAAGTTCGCTGGATTTCGGTTAGATTCCAGCCTTTTCGTCTGGGCGACAGGAGCCTTCATGGATTTACGCAAACTCAAGACCTTGATCGACTTGGTCTCGGACTCGAACGTCTCCGAACTGGAAATCACCGAAGCCGAAGGCAAGGTTCGCATCGTCAAGGGCGTGCCGCCGGGTCCGGTCGCCTACGTGGCCGCCCCGGTGCAGGCGGTCCCGCAGGCCGCGGAGCCGGCAGCGGCCCCCGCGCCCGCAGCCACTCCAGCCGCGCCCGCCGTCCAGGGCCACGTCGCCAAGTCGCCCATGGTCGGGACCTTCTACCGCTCGCCCAGTCCCGGCGCCAAGGCCTTCGTCGAGGTCGGCAGCACGGTCAAGGAAGGCGAGACGGTCTGCATCATCGAAGCCATGAAGATCCTCAATGAGATCGAGGCCGACAAGGCCGGAACGATCACCCAGATCCTGTGCGAGAACGGACAGGCCGTCGAATACGGCCAGCCGCTGTTCGTCATCGAATAAGCCCTCTCATGTTCAAGAAGATCCTGGTCGCCAACTGCGGCGATCGCGCTTCGGCGCGAACGACCGCAGTCCGACACATTGCGCTGGCGCGCGCAGCGTGCTGGGCGATGACGCCGCGGAGCTGCCATGTTTAAAAAAATACTCGTCGCCAACCGCGGCGAAATCGCCTTGCGGATCCAGCGCGCCTGCCGTGAGCTGGGCATCAAGGCCGTGATGGTTTATTCAGAGGCCGACCGCGATGCCAAGTACGTGCGCCTGGCCGACGAAGCTGTTTGCATTGGTCCTGCGCCCTCGGCGCAGAGCTACCTCAACATGCCGGCCATCATCTCTGCCGCCGAGGTCACCGATGCCGAAGCCATCCATCCGGGCTACGGCTTCCTGAGCGAGAACGCCGACTTCGCCGAGCGCGTCGAGAAGAGCGGTTTCCAGTTCATCGGCCCGACGCCAGAGAACATCCGCATGATGGGCGACAAGGTCTCTGCCAAGCAGGCCATGATCAAGGCCGGCGTGCCCTGCGTGCCGGGCTCGGAAGGGGAACTGCCCGACGATCCGGTGCAGATGCGCCGCATCGCCAAGACCATCGGCTACCCGGTCATCATCAAGGCCGCCGGCGGCGGTGGTGGCCGCGGCATGCGCGTGGTCCACACCGAGGCAGCGCTGGTCAATGCGGTGCAGATGACCAAGGCCGAGGCCGGCGTCGCCTTCGGCAACCCGGCCGTCTACATGGAGAAGTTCCTGCAGAATCCGCGGCACGTGGAGATCCAGGTGCTGGCGGACAAGCACAAGAACGCCGTCTATCTGGGCGAACGCGATTGCTCCATGCAGCGGCGCCACCAGAAGGTCATCGAGGAAGCGCCCGCGCCGGGGATCCCGCGCAAGCTGATCGAACGCATCGGCGAGCGCTGCGTTGCGGCCTGCAAGCGCATCGGCTACCGCGGCGCCGGCACCTTCGAGTTCCTTTACGAGAACGGCGAGTTCTACTTCATCGAGATGAACACCCGCGTTCAGGTCGAGCATCCGGTGACCGAGCTCATCACGGGTGTGGACGTGGTGCGCACGCAGATCATGGTCGCCTTCGGCGAAAAGCTGCCGTTCACGCAGCGCCAGATCGAGATCCGCGGCCATGCCATCGAGTGCCGCGTGAACGCCGAAGACCCGTACAAGTTCACGCCGTCGCCAGGCCGCATCACGACTTGGCACGCACCGGGCGGCCCCGGCGTGCGCGTGGATTCGCATGCCTACAGCAACTACTTCGTGCCGCCCAACTACGACTCCATGATCGGCAAGATCATCGTGCACGGCGACACGCGCGAGCAGGCCATGGCGCGCATGCGCACGGCGCTGGCCGAGACCGTCATCGAAGGCATCAACACCAATATCCCGCTGCACCGCGAGCTGATGGTGGACGCCAAGTTCATGGCTGGCGGCACCAACATCCACTATCTGGAAGAGTGGCTGGCGCAGCACAAGCGGTGAGTTCCATGTTCGAACTGCGCCTGCTGTGCCCGGAGGACCGGGTCGAGACCCTGAGCGATGCGCTGGAGGCATTGGACGCGCTCTCCGTCAGCGTCGAGGATGCCGACGGCGACACCGCCGCGGAACAGGCTCTGTTCGGCGAGCCCGGCATGCCTCCGCCGGCCGAGGGCTGGCAGCGCTCGCGGCTGGTCGCCCTGTTTGCGACGGAGGCTCTGGCGGACGAGGCCGCGCTGCTGCTGCAGGCCCAGGACTTCTTCCCCGGTTGTACGCTGCAGGGCGTGGATGCCGTGCCCGACGAGGACTGGGTGCGCCTGACGCAGTCCCAGTTCGCTCCCGTGGAGATCACGCCGGCCTTCTGGATCGTGCCGACATGGCACGAGCCTCCGGCCGCCGCGCGGCAGGTGCTGCGGCTGGATCCGGGCCTGGCGTTCGGCACGGGCACGCATCCGACGACCCGCATGTGCCTGCGCTGGATTGCAGGCCATGGTGCGGGCGGCGATTGGGGCCGCGTGCTGGACTACGGTTGCGGCTCTGGCATCCTGGCCATCGCCGCAGCCAAACATGGTGCTGTCTCCATCGACGCCGTCGACATCGACGAGGCGGCAGTACAGGCCACCGGCGACAACGCCGAGGCCAACGATGTGCGTTTGCATGCCGGGCTGCCGGACGCGGCCCAAGGCGCCTACCAGGTCGTTCTGGCCAACATCCTGGCCACGCCGCTCAAGATGCTGGCGCCGCTGCTCAGCGCCCATGTGGCCCCGGGCGGTGCGCTGGTGCTGGCCGGCATCCTGTCGCGGCAGGCTGACGAACTCAAGGCCGCGTACGCGCCCTACCTGGCGCTGCAGGTCGCCGACGAAGAGGATGGCTGGATCCTGATGACGGCCACGCGCGACGCCGCGCCACCACCCTGAACCGAGCGATGGCCCAGCTGATCACACGCTGCCCTGCTTGCGGAACCCGCTTCAGGGTCGTGCCCGATCAGTTGCGCATTTCCCAGGGCTGGGTGCGCTGCGGCCATTGCGCCGAAGTGTTCGACGCGGCGCAGCACCTGGGCGAGCCGCAGACGCTGCGGCCCACGGAGACGGCGGCAGCTGCGCAGACGGCGCAAGCGCCCGCGGCCGCGCCCGACGCGGTGTCGCCGACGGCCGAGGCTGACGACACCCCGGCCGAAGCGACCCCGGCCCCGACGCTCGCCATCGAGCGGGAAGGGCTGCTTGCCTGGATGCCCCATGCGCCCGCGGAGATGCCGGTGACCGATTCCGTGGCCTCGTTGGAACAGGACCTGGCCGACTACGTGCAGGCGCAGGCAACTGCTGCTGCAGGGCATGCCACGCCGCCGCCAGCCGATACGGCCGACACCGTCGTGCCGGCGCTGCACCGCGCCAGTGCCGCGCCGCCGGACCCGCCCGAGGCTGCCGACAACCCCGGCCGCCTGTTCGTCGCGCTGGCATCTGAAGCTGCTGCCCCTGTCGTGCCGCTGCGCGCCGGCGCTGCCGACCTTTCCATGCCGCTGCCCCGGCGGCCGGCGCAGGACGCTCCACAGCCTGTACCGGCACCCGCGCGCGTGGTGGCGGCGCCGCCCATGCCGCGGCCCGCACCGCTGGATCCGGCCCATGCGGATCTGTCGTTCCTGCGCGATGCTGCGCCCGTGCCGCCTGCCGCGGCCGCGCATGCCGCGCCGCGCTCGCGTTTGTTGTGGACGGCCCTGGTACTGCTGGCCGGGCTGCTGCTGCTGTGGCAATGGGCGGTCCACGAGCGCGACCGCCTGGCCGCGACGGCACCAGGCCTGCGTCCGCTGCTCGGCAGCCTGTGCGCCCCGCTGGGCTGCAGCGTGCAGCCCCTGCGCCGCATCGACGCCATCGTCATCGACGGCTCCGCCTTCCAGGCCCTGGGGGACAGCGGCTACCGACTGGGCCTCACACTGCGCAACCGCGCCGCGCATGCCGTGGCGCTGCCGGCCATCGCGCTGACCCTGACCGACATCGCGGAACAGCCGGTGGTGCGCCGCGTGCTGATGCCCGAAGAGCTCGGTACACCACCCGCCGCGCTCGACGCGCACGGCGAATGGACCACCAGCGTGGCGCTGCAAATGGCCGACAACGCCGGCCGCGCCCGCGTGGTGGGCTACCGGCTCGACCCCTTTTATCCGTGACCTTCCATCCTCCAGGAGTTTTCCATGGCCAGCATCATCTGCGGCTCGCTCGCGTTCGACACCATCATGCGCTTCGAGGGGTGGTTCTCTGACCAGATCCTGCCCGACCAGATCCACAACCTGAACGTGTCCTTCCTGGTGCCTAGCCTGCGCCGCGACTTCGGCGGCTGCGCCGGCAACATCGCCTACGCGCTCAAGCAACTGGGCGGCGACCCGCTGCCCATGGCCACGCTGGGCACCGATGGCGCCGACTACCTGCAGCGCATGGCCGACCTGGGCATCGCCACCGACTACGTGAGCATGGTGGAGGGCAGCTACACGGCCCAGGCCATGATCATGACGGACAGTGACAACAACCAGATCACGGCCTTCCACCCGGGTGCCATGATGCAGGCGCACCAGACCCGCATCGCAGCGCGCAGCGACGTGAAGCTCGGCATCGTTTCGCCCGACGGGCGCGATGCCATGCTGCAGCACGCCGAGCAGTTCGCGCAGGCCGGCATTCCCTTCGTCTTCGATCCGGGCCAGGGCCTGCCGATGTTCGACGGTGCCGCGCTGCGCCATTTCGTGGCGCTGGCCACCTGGGTCACGGTCAACGACTACGAGGGCAAGATGCTGAGCGAGCGCACCGGCCTCAATTTCGCCGAGCTGTCGCGCCAGGTGCAAGGCCTGGTGGTCACGCTGGGGGGCGAGGGCAGTGAGGTCTGGATCGCAGGCGAGCGCACCCTGGTCGCGCCCGTGCGGGTGGACGAACTCGTCGACCCAACGGGCTGCGGCGACGCTTACCGCGGCGCCTTGCTGTATGGGCTGGAGCTTGGCTGGCCGCTGACGCGTTGCGCGGCCCTGGGCAGCCGCATCGGTGCCTTGAAGATCGCCCAGCGTGGACCGCAGAACTACAGCGTCGACCGCACCGTGCTGGACCTGTGAGCCGACCGTGAAATGAAAAAGCCCGGGGCCTTGCGGCACCGGGCTTGCATGCGCCTCGCGGCGCAATGCTCAAGGCTTGCTGGCCGTCGGAAACGGCCAGGCCGCCTGCGGGTTCAGCGTGGTCTGCGTGGATGCTGCAGTGGCAGGGGCAGCGGCAGCAGGCACAGGGGCCGCTTTCTTTGCAGGTTTCTTGGCAGCGGCCTTCTTGGCAGGGGCGGCCTTGGTGGCAGCCTTCTTGGCCGGAGAGGCCTTCTTGGCAGCAGCCTTCTTGGCAGGAGCGGCAGCCTTCTTGGCAGGCGCAGCCTTCTTGGCCGGAGCGGCCTTCTTGGCGGGCGCGGCCTTCTTGGCCGGAGCGGCCTTCTTGGCGGGCGCAGCCTTCTTGGCCGGAGCGGCCTTCTTGGCGGGTGCAGCCTTCTTGGCCGGAGCGGCCTTCTTCGCAGGTGCAGCCTTCTTTGCCGGAGCGGCGGCCTTCTTCGCCGGAGCCGCAGCCTTCTTGGCCGGAGCGGCCTTCTTCGCCGGAGCAGCGGCCTTCTTCGCGGCCGGTTTCTTCGCAGTTGCCATGGTTTTCTCCTTGATCGGATTACAAAGAGCACTTGCAGCGCGTTGGGGCGCCACAAGCGATGCATGGCGTTGGGGCCGACAGCCCCAGCGCCATGGATTCAGGACACGTACACGCCGGCACTCTGTCGGTGCTACTCGGGGGGCGTGACGTGCGGTGGAACATGTTCTTGTCGGTGTCTCAGTCCCAGGACAGCGCGCCGCCGGACTGGTACTCGATGACGCGCGTCTCGAAGAAGTTGCGCTCCTTCTTCAGATCGATCATCTCGCTCATCCAGGGGAACGGGTTCTCCTCGTTCGGGAACAGCGTCTCCAGGCCGATCTGCGTGGCACGCCGGTTGGCGATGTAGCGCAGGTAGCCCTTGAACATCGAGGCGTTCATGCCCAGCACGCCACGCGGCATGGTGTCTTCGGCATAGCGGTACTCGAGGGCGACGGCCTTCTCGAACAGCGCGCGGATCTCGGCCTTGAACTCGGGCGTCCACAGGTGCGGGTTCTCCGCCTTCAACTGGTTGATCAGGTCGATGCCGAAGTTGCAGTGCATGGACTCGTCGCGCAGGATGTACTGGTACTGCTCGGCAGCGCCCGTCATCTTGTTCTGCCTGCCAAGGGCCAGGATCTGCGTGAAGCCGACGTAGAAGAACAGGCCTTCCATGAGGCAGGCGAACACGATCAGGCTCTTGAGCAGGGTCTGGTCGTTCTCGGGCGTGCCGGTCTTGAAGTCCGGGTCCATGATCGCCTCGATGAAGGGGATCAGGAACTGGTCCTTGTCGCGGATCGACTGCACCTCGTTGTAGGCGTTGAAGATCTCGCTCTCGTCAAGACCCAGCGACTCGACGATGTACTGGTAGGCGTGCGTGTGGATCGCCTCTTCGAAGGCCTGGCGCAGCAGGAACTGGCGGCACTCGGGGGCCGTGATGTGGCGGTAGGTGCCCAGCACGATGTTGTTGGCCGCCAGGGAGTCGGCCGTGACGAAGAAGCCGAGGTTGCGCTTGACGATGCGGCGCTCGTCCTCCGTCAGGCCGTTCGGGTCCTTCCAGAGCGCGATGTCGCGGTTCATGTTCACTTCCTGCGGCATCCAGTGGTTGGCGCAGGTGGCGAGATACTTTTCCCAGGCCCACTTGTACTTGAACGGCACCAGCTGGTTCACATCGGTCTGGCCGTTGATGATGCGCTTGTCGGCCGCGTTCACGCGGCGTGCGCTTGCGCCTGCGGCCTGGGCGGTACGCGGCGCAGCCACGGGCGGCAGTGCCACGTCGGGCAGGCGAGATCCACCGGTGGGGGAGTTCAAGGAGGAGGCTTGGACCGCGGCCGTTGCGGCGGCGGGAACGGCATTCACGGAATTGGAAGAGACCGCTGCCTCGCGGTGTCCCGTGGACCCGCTGTGTTGCGTCGATGGCGAGGAGGGCTTGACTTCGTCGTCCCAGGTAAGCATAGATTTTCCAGTGCCGAGATTATGAAAGCGGCGCCCTGAAAAGCAAAGGCTTCACCCAGGGCGCCGTGCATGTTTGTTGCTCCAGTGCATCGCAAAAACGCGTAGGCGCATGCGATGCGATGGGGCTGCGCGTCAGCGCTTCATCGCGGCTTCGTTCGCCGGTTCATTGGCAGGCTTCGCAGGTGGGGTCGTCCACACCGCAGAACTTCACATCGGTCGCGGCCGAGGCGGCCAGCGGCGCGTTCATCTGCGCGTCCATCTGGGCGCGCGCCTTGGCGGCTGCGGCATCGAGTGCGCTCATCGCCGGCGCGGCATTGCCGCCCGAAGAGACCGCGTTGAGACGGCCCGGTGCCACGGTCGATTTCTCGGCGTGCGTGGCGCTGCGCGTGCGCAGGTAGTAGGTGGTCTTCAAGCCGCGCGTCCAGGCCAGCTTGTAGGTGTCGTCCAGCTTCTTGCCCGAGGCGCCGGCCATGTAGATGTTCAGCGACTGGGCCTGGTCGATCCACTTCTGGCGGCGTGCCGCGGCCTCGACCAGCCATTGCGGCGCGACCTCGAAGGCCGTGGCGTACAAGGCCTTGATGTCCTGCGGCACACGGTCGATGGGTTCGAGCGAACCGTCGAAGTGCTTGAGGTCCATGACCATCACATCGTCCCACAGGTGCAGGCGCTTGAGGTCGGCCACCAGGTAGTGGTTGATGACCGTGAACTCGCCCGACAGGTTGGACTTCACCGACAGGTTGCCGAAGCAAGGTTCGATGGAGGCGTCGACGCCGATGATGTTGGAGATCGTCGCAGTGGGTGCGATGGCCACGCAGTTGGAGTTGCGCATGCCGTCCTGCCGGATCTTGGCGCGCAGCGCATCCCAGTCCAGCGTGGACGAGCGGTCCACTTCCACATAGCCGCCGCGCGCCTGCTCGAGCAGGTTCAGCGAGTCCATCGGCAGGATGCCCTTGTCCCACAGCGAGCCCTTGAAGCTGGAGTAACGGCCGCGTTCGGCTGCCAGCTCGGTGGAAGCCCAGTAGGCGTAGTAGCAGACCGCTTCCATGGAGTTGTCGGCGAACTGCACGGCTGCATCGCTGGCATAGGGAATGCGCAGCTCGTACAGCGCGTCCTGGAAGCCCATCACGCCCAGGCCCACGGGGCGGTGGCGCAGGTTGGAGTCGCGCGCCTTCTTCACGGCGTAGTAGTTGATGTCGATCACGTTGTCGAGCATCCGCATCGCGGTCGAGATCGTCTTCTTGAGCTTCTCGTGGTCGATGGACTTGCCGTTCTCGCTGTTCTTCAGATGCTGCAGCAGGTTCACCGAACCCAGGTTGCAGACGGCGGTCTCGGTGTCGCTGGTGTTCAGCGTGATCTCGGTGCACAGGTTGGACGAGTGCACCACGCCCACGTGCTGCTGCGGCGAGCGCACGTTGCAGGCGTCCTTGAACGTGATCCAGGGGTGGCCGGTCTCGAACAGCATCGACAGCATCTTGCGCCACAGGTCGGTGGCGGGGACGGTCTTGCTGGGCTTGATGTCGCCGCGCGCGGCCCGTTCTTCGTAGGCCACGTAGGCCTTCTCGAAGTCGGCGCCGAAGAGATCATGCAGGTCGGGCACGGAGGAGGGCGAGAACAGCGTCCAGTTGCCCTTCTCCATCACGCGGCGCATGAACAGGTCCGGAATCCAGTTGGCCGTGTTCATGTCGTGCGTCCGGCGCCTGTCGTCGCCGGTGTTCTTGCGCAGCTCGAGGAACTCCTCGATGTCCAGGTGCCAGCTCTCCAGGTAGGTGCAGACCGCGCCCTTGCGCTTGCCGCCCTGGTTCACGGCCACGGCCGTGTCGTTGACCACCTTGAGGAAGGGCACCACGCCCTGCGATTCGCCGTTCGTGCCCTTGATGTGGCTGCCCAGTGCGCGCACGCGGGTCCAGTCGTTGCCCAGGCCGCCTGCGAACTTGGACAGCAGCGCGTTCTCCTTGATCGACTCGTAGATGCCGTCCAGGTCGTCGGGCACGGTGGTCAGGTAGCAGGACGACAGCTGCGAGCGCAGCGTGCCGCTGTTGAACAGCGTGGGCGTGGACGACATGAAGTCGAACGAGGACAGCACCTCGTAGAACTCGATGGCACGGGCTTCACGGTCGATCTCGTTCAGCGCCAGGCCCATGGCCACGCGCATGAAGAAGGCCTGCGGCAGCTCGATGCGGGTCTTGCGCACGTGCAGGAAGTAGCGGTCGTACAGGGTCTGCAGGCCCAGGTAGTCGAACTTCTGGTCGCGCTCTGCCTTCAGGGCCGCGCCCAGGCGGGCCAGGTCGTACTGCAGCAGCTTCTCGTCCAGCAGCTCGTTCTCCACGCCCTTCTTGATGTAGTGCGGGAAGTAGTCGGCATAGCGCGTGGCCATCTGGGCCTGGGGCACTTCCTCGCCCAGTACTTCCTTGACGATGGTGTGCAGCAGCAACCGGGCCGTGGCGTAGGTGTAGTCCGGGTCCTTCTCGATCAGCGTGCGGGCGGCCAGGATGGCGGCCTTGTAGACCTCTTCGATCGGTACGCCGTCGTACAGGTTGCGCATGGTCTCGGCCACGATGGGGTCGGGCTTGACGTCTGCGCCCAGGCCGGCGCAGGCGTCGGCGATCAGCCGCTGCAGCTGGCCCAGGTCGAGCGCGACGCGCTCCCCGCCGTCCAGCACGTGCAGGGTGGGCGCTGCAGCGGGATGCTCCTGCTCGCCCTGGCGGTGGCGCTCCTGCGACCGGCGCTCGCGGTACAGCACGTAGGCCCGCGCGATCTCGTGGTGGCCACCGCGCATGAGGCCCAGCTCGACCTGGTCCTGCACGTCCTCGATGTGGAAGGTGCCGCCGCCCGGGCGCGAGCGCATCAGCGCGCGCGTGACGGCCTGCGTGAGGTTGTCCACCACCTCGCGCACGCTGGCCGAAGCCGCGCCCTGGGTGCCATGCACCGCGAGGAAGGCCTTCATCATGGCCACGGCGATCTTGTTCGGCTCGAAGGGCACCACAGCGCCGTTGCGGCGAATGATCTGGTAGTGCGCCAGCAGGTTCGGCGCAGTGCCCTCTGCCACGGCGCCGCGCGGGACGGAGGCGGAGGAGGACAGTTGCGAGGCGGATGAGAGGTGAGCTGCAGTTTGCATGGCTTCCTTGTTGTGCTGAACGAGGGAGAAATCTGGCGGTGTGCCGTCACCGCGGACGGGCATCGGAAGGCCACAGATGTCGATCTGGTGGCCCCCATATCTAGGGTCCGGCGGCATTCTAGCCACTACAGGTAGCGTGTCGTGCAGCTTTTTGTGAGCGGCTTTTGGCAGCCTGCCGCAGCGCCAGCAGCGGTGCGCCATGGCTGCCCGAACGCGAGGTTTCATGCGGGATGGCGACCCATTCCGTCCCGCAGGCAGCATGCCTGCTGGCGTTGGGCTGCAGACAGTTTCTAGATGGGGGCGCGGCTGCGCACCGCAAGAGGGAACCAGTCGGCCGGCCAGCCGGTCGCCCGCCGTAGCGCGGTCCAGTCGAAGCCCGGTCCCGGATCGCGCTTGCGGCCCGGTGCCACATGCTCGTGGCCAGCCACATGGGCGATCGGGTAGCGCTGGGCCAGTGCATGGCACAGGCTGGTCAGGGTGTCGTACTGGGCGGGCTCGAAGCGTTCGCCTTCCAGTCCTTCCAGCTCGATGCCGATGGAGTCGTCGTTGCACTCGTCGCGGCCACGCCAGTGCGAGCGGCCGGCATGCCAGGCACGCGCGTCGGTGTCGACGAACTGCCAGAGTTCGCCACTGCGGCGGATGAAGAAGTGCGCCGAGACCTGCAGGCCGCGGATCTGAGCGAAGTAGGGGTGGGCGTCCCAGTCGAGCCGGTTGTCGAACAGCGCCAGCACCGCGTCGCCACCGTAGTGGCCCGGTGGCAGGCTGATGGAATGCAGCACGACGAGGTCGATCTGCGCGCCAGCAGGACGCGGCCCGAAGTTGGGCGAGGGTTGGTGCCGCGCGAAGCGGTACCAGCCGCCCTGCCACAAGGCTGGTGTCGCCTCTTCCGGCCCGGGCGGCTCGAGACGCTCACTCGTCATGGGGTTCGTTGTCCTGCGGCGTTGCGATGTTCAGCCGCGCGATGCGGTAGCGGATCTGGCGCAGCGACAGCCCCAGCCGCGCGGCTGCGGCCGTACGGTTGAAGCCCGTCTCATGCAGCACGCGCACGAGGATGGCCCGCTCTTGCCGGTCCAGGTAGGCCTGGAGGTCGCTGGGTGTGGCCTCTTCATCGGCCGGCAGCGGGGCCAGTGCGGGGCTCGCGCTGTCGGAGAAGTCGGCGCTGAGTTCCTCGCCCTCGCTCATGGCGACGGCGCGGTGCAGCAGGTTCTCGAGTTCGCGCACGTTGCCGGCCAGCGGATGCTGTTGCAGTTCCGCCAGCAGCGCGCTGGAAGGCGGCGGCACCGGCATGCCCGATTCGTGGGCGATGCGGGCGAGCAGGGCGGCGCACAGCGCCGGCAGGTCGTTGCGCCGTTCGCGCAGTGGCGGCACCACGATCTCGATCACGTTGAGCCGGTAGTACAGGTCCTGTCGGAAGCGGCCCGCCTTGACCTCGGCAGCCAGGTCCTTGTGGGTGGCGCTGACCACGCGCACGTCTACACCGTCCTCCTGCGTGGAGCCGAGAGGGCGCACGCTGCGCTCCTGGATCGCGCGCAGCAGCTTGGACTGCATGGCCAGCGGCAGGTCGCCGATCTCGTCCAGGAACAGCGTGCCGCCGCGTGCGGCCTGGAAGTAGCCCAGCCGGTCCGCCATCGCGCCGGTATAGGAGCCCTTCTTGGCGCCAAAGAACTCGGCTTCCAGCAGGTTTTCCGGAATGGCGCCGCAGTTCACCGCCACCAGCGGCGCGGCCGCGCGGTGGCTGGCGGCGTGCAGCGCCTGGGCCACGAGCTCCTTGCCGGTGCCCGATTCGCCGCGCACCAGCACCGGCGCCATGCTGCGTGCCACCTTGAGGATGCGCTGCTTGACCTGGCGCATGGGTTCGGACTCGCCGACGAGCCGCTCGAGCGCCGGCGCCGCATGGCCCGCGCTGTCGGCCTGGCTGCTGCGCGCCACCGGGCGCGGCGCCGGCACCTCCTGCTCCTGCAGGGCCGAGGCCACGACGGCGCGGAACTGCTTGAGGTCCACCGGCTTGGTCAGGTAGTCGAAGGCGCCGGCCTTCAAGGCCTCGACCGCGTTCTCGGCCGAACCATAGGCGGTGATCACGATGCAGCGCTCGCCGCGTTGCTGCGCGCGCAGCCCCTGCAGCAGCGTCAGGCCCAGGCCGTCGGGCAGCCGCATGTCGGTGATCACGGCGCGAAAGTGCCGCGCGTGCAGTGCCGCCTGGGCTTCTGCCAATGTGCCAGCCGTTTCCACACGGTGGCCCTCGCGCAGCAGCGTCAGCTCGTACAGCGTGCGCAGGTCGGGCTCGTCGTCCACCACCAGGATGCTGGCGGCCGTGGAGGCGGTGTGGGTGGGCTGGTGCGGCGGCATGTCAGTTGTCCATCGCTCTGGCGCCCCCACCGCAGAGCATGGAAGCGCCGCGCAAGCGAGGGCTCACAGGGCCGCGGAGCGCGCCATGCCCGTGCATCCGCAAAACGGGCTCTGCCTGGCCGATGGGCGCGCCCCTCGAGGGGGATGGAGTGGCTGCACGAAGGGAGCCAGCCAAACGGTGTGAGTTCATTTCAGAGCGCTGGCGTGGCGCGGTCTGCAGGTTTGGGGGGGCGGAACTGCACGGAGAACTCGTTGCCCTGCACCGGGACACCTTGCAGCTCCCGCGCCGTGCGCTGGTAGCCGATGCTGGCGCGGTGGCGCTCGCAGAGTTCGCGGCAAATGTACAGCCCCAACCCGCTGGAACGGCTCTCCGAGGAGAAGAAAGGCTCGAACAGGTGATGCTCGACGGATTCTTCCAGCGGCGCGCCGTCGCTCCAGACCTGCAGGCTGGACTGGCGCTCGGCCGACAGCCGCGTCGTGACCTGGATCGCGGCCGTCCGCTCGCTGGCGTAGCGCAACGCGTTGTCCAGCAGGTTGACCAGCACGCGGCGCAGGTGCTCGCTGTCGAAGTCCACCGGCCGGCCTTCGGTGGCCAGGTCCAGCTGCACACGGCGGCGCTGGGGCGCGCGCTGGACCCAGTCGGCGCAGATGTCCTGCACGCTGGCGTCCAGCAACAGGCTGGGCGGCGCGGTGCGTCCGGCCTCGGGCACGCGGGCCACGTCCAGCACCTCGTCCACGATCTTGGACAGGCGCTGTGCGTTGTGCTGGATCATCCGGGTGAGTTGGCGCTGGCCGGGTGCCTGCAGCTCCTCGTCGAGCAATGCATTGGCCTGGGCGATCGCGGCCAGCGGGTTGCGGATCTCATGGGCCACGGCAGCCGACATGCGGCCCATGGCGGCCATCTTCTCGGTACGCGTGCGGGCCTCCGCCTCGCGCAGGTCGTGCAGGAACATCACGCACAGCCGCTCATGTGCGCGGCCCGGCGCCTCGGTCATGCGGGTGCGCACGCGCAATCGCCGCGCGCCGCGGCTGGCGCTGCGCAGCGTGATGTCGGCCGCCTGCGGGGCGGCATGGTCGAAGGTGGCGCGTGCCAGATCCAGCAGCGGCGCCCAGCTGGGCTGCGCGTCCAGCACCGGCGGCGGGCCGGCCGTGTCCAGCCCCAGCAGAGCCCGCGCCGCCGGGTTGGCGGTGCGCGTGTGGGCGTGCACGTCGACCACCAGCACGCCGTCGGTCAGCGTCTCCATCACGAGCTGGTTCACCTGGGCCTGCAACCGGGCCGCATGCAGGCCGGCCAGCGCGAGCTGTTCCTCGCGCATGAGGCGGGCCGCCAGCTGGTTGGCGAGAAAGGCGACGAGCAGGTAGCCCAGGCCGGCCAGTGCGGCCTGCAGATAGCGGCCCGTGCTGTCGGACAGGCCGTGCCCGGACGCCCACCAGGTTTCCAACAGCAGCAGCGCCGTGATGGCCAGGGCCATGCCGATGGCCATGGGACGCGTTCCCAGCACTGCCGTCAGCAGCACCGGGACCCCCAGCAGCGGCGTATAGCTGATCGTGCCGGACTGGAACAACTGCAGCAGCGCGATGACGAGCACGTCCATGCCGACGGTCAGCAGCCAGGTCGGGTCGAGTGCGTGCCGCGGCAGCCGCGGCCGCGCCAGCAGGCGCATCGCCAGCGCGCTGGCCAGGTACAGCGCGCACACGGCCAGCACCCAGAACGGCACGGTGTCCGTCAGCGCGTACTGCGTCACCTGCAGCAACAGCAAGGCCAGCGCGATGGTGGCGCGCGCGGTCATGAAGCCGTACCAGGCGCGCGTCATGGCCAGGTCGGCGGCTGGCGCGAGCACGGCAGCCTCGCGCGGGTCGAAATCCGACGGGGGCCAGGCGTCGTCGAGGGCCGTCACGCCATCGCCTTCCACTAGCCCTCGATCTGTCGCCGGTGCTCTTTGCTGCAGTACACACCGCGCGGACTGCGCTCGGCGTCGGCGAGCGGCAGGTGCAGCCCGCAGGCTGCGCAACGCGCCATCTCGCTCGGCCGGTCCGCACGGCTGCGCGGCTTGGCCGGCGGCGGGGGCGGCCGGCGCGAGCGCCACAGCCAGATGCCGAAGGCGACCACCAGCAGCACGATGAGAAACTTCAAGCTGCCCCCCGGCCGATCAGCACTTCGAGCACGAACCGCGAGCCCACATAGGCCAGCAGCAACAGCAGGGCGCCGGCGTACAGCACACGCACGGCGGTGCGCCCACGCCAGCCGAATCGCGCCCGCCCGAGCAGCAACACCGCGAAGGTGAGCCAGGACAGGAGCGAGAACACTGTCTTGTGGTCCCAGCGCCAGGCGCCGGCACCGGCACCGTAGAGTGATTCGCCAAAGAGCCATCCGGCCGCCAGCGTGGCCGTCAGCAGCACGAAGCCGGCCTGCACGAAGCGGAACGTCAGCCGCTCCAGCGTGAGCAGCGGCACGCCGCTGAACGAAGGGCCGGCGTCGCGCATGGCGCGCTCGCTACGGCGCATCAGCCAGGCGTGCAGCACGGCCGCGGCGAACAGGCCGTAGCAGGCGATGCCCAGGGCCCAGTGCAGGGGCAACCACGGCGAGGCGTTCTCGTGCATGGGCGTCCCCGGGAACACCAGGGCCATCAACACCGCGACGGCGCCGAAGCCGGCCAGCGCCCAGCGCGCGCGCAGCTGCGGGAACACATGGCTCTCGACCGCGTAGACCGTGAGCACCAGCCAGGCCGTGACCGACAGCGCCGGTGCAAAGCCGAAGCGCGGCGTGGCGGTGAACCACAGGCCCCAGCACAGCAGCAGCGCATGCAGCACCCAGGCCGGCAGCAACGCGTGGCGGCTGTTGTGCTCGCCCATGCGACCGGCGATGGCCGCCGGGACCGCATAGGCCGCGGCGGCGGCGGCCGACAGCAACACGGTGGCCGTGGAGGCGCTCGCTAAAATCATCCGCTCAGTTTACCGGCAGGCCCAGGGTCCGCTGGCCGCTTCCCCCTTCTCCCAATCGAGCTCCTTGCGCAGGAGCAAAGGACCTCCATGGCGTCCGCTCTCACCGAAAAACTCTCGCGTCTCGTCAAGGAGATGCGCGGCCAGGCCCGCATCACCGAAGCCAACGTCACCGACATGCTGCGCGAGGTGCGCATGGCGCTGCTCGAGGCTGACGTGGCCCTGCCCGTGGTGCGCGACTTCGTCGCACGCGTCAAGGAAAAGTCGCTGGGCCAGGAGGTGCTGGGCTCGCTGTCGCCGGGCCAGGCCCTGGTCGGCATCGTCAACCGCGAGCTGGCCGCCACCATGGGCCAGGGGCTGCCGGGCGCCGAGCTCAACCTGGCGGCCCAGCCGCCCGCCGTGGTGCTGATGGCCGGCCTGCAGGGCACCGGCAAGACCACCACCACGGCCAAGCTGGCCAAGCTCTTGACCGAGCGGCGCAAGAAGAAGGTGCTGACGGTCTCGGCCGACGTTTACCGCCCGGCCGCCATCGAGCAGCTCAAGACCGTCACCAAGCAGGCCGGCGCCGAGTGGTTCCCGAGCACGGGCGAGCAAAAGCCGGTGGACATCGCGCGCGCCGCACTCGACCACGCCCGCCGCCACTACTTCGACGTGCTGCTGGTCGACACCGCCGGCCGCCTGGCCGTGGACGAGGCGCTGATGCAGGAGATCCGCGAACTGCATGCGGCCGTGAACCCGGTGGAGACGCTGTTCGTGGTCGACGCCATGCAGGGCCAGGACGCGATGAACGTGGCCAAGGCCTTCGGCGAGGCGTTGCCGCTCACCGGCATTGTGCTGACCAAGACCGACGGCGACTCGCGCGGCGGTGCCGCGCTGTCCGCCCGCCACGTCACGGGCGTGCCGATCAAGTTCGCCGGCACCAGCGAGAAGATCGACGGCCTGGAGGTGTTCGACGCCGAGCGCCATGCCGGTCGCGTGCTGGGCATGGGCGACATCGTGGCCCTGGTCGAGCAGGTCACGGCCAACGTGGACATGGCGGCGGCGCAGAAGCTGGCGGCCAAGGTCAAGGGCGGCGAGGGCTTCGACCTCAACGACTTCCTGGCCCAGATCCAGCAGATGAACCAGATGGGCGGCCTGTCCAGCCTGATGGACAAGCTGCCCACGCAGATGGCGGCCAAGGCCGGCCAGGTCGACATGGACCGCGCCGAGAAGGAGATCCGCCGCAAGCAGGGCATCATCCACAGCATGACCGCGCTGGAGCGCAAGAAGC
>CAJYRH010000080.1 GCA_913776795.1 uncultured Pseudorhodoferax sp.
TTCCGCGGGTGCACTGGCATGGCCTGCTCCGCGGCCACCAGAGCCACTGCTTGCAAGCGGCGATCACGCAATGCCGACGCTAAGCCACACCCCGGACAACTGAGATGAAACTGCTCGTCATCAACCCCAACATCTCCACCAGCGTCACCGCGCTGATCGAGGCCGAGGCCCGCCGCAGCGCGTCCGCCACCACTGCGCTGACGATGCAGACCGCGCCGTTCGGCGTGGCCTACATCGAGACGCGCTTCGAGGCGCTGATCGGCGCCTACGCCACGGCCCAGGTCGCGGCCGAACACGCACCCGGCCACGACGCCGTGATCGTGGCGGCCTTCGGCGACCCGGGCCTGGCCGGCCTGCGCGAAGTGCTGCCCATGCCCGTGCTGGGCCTCACCGAGTCGGCCCTGGCCAGCGCCTGCCTGCTGGGCCAGCGCTTTTCCATCGTCGCGATCTCCCAGCGCATCAGCGCCTGGTACCGCGAGGTGGTGGACGCCAATGGGCTCATCGGCCGTCTTGCCAGCATCCGCGCGCTCGACCAGCCGCTGGCCGGCATCGGCAGCGTGCAGAACGACCACGGCGCGGCGCTGAAGGCGCTGTGCGAGCGGGCGGTGGCCGAGGACGGTGCCGACGTGATCGTGCTGGCCGGCGCGCCGCTGGCCGGGCTGGCGCGCAGCCTGCGCGGGCAGTTGCCGGTGCCGGTGGTCGACGGCGTCTCCAGCGCCGTGCGGCATGCCGAATCGCTGGTGGCGCTGGCGCCGGGCAAGGCCACGCGCGGCAGCTTCGCGCCGCCGCCGGTGAAGCCCAACGCCGGGCTGCCCGAGGCAATGGCGCGGCTGCTGGCGCGCGAGTGATTGCACGCGGCTGCCGGCGCGCGGCTGATCAGGCGTCCAGCGGCGCCATGCCATGCCGCGCACGCGCGCGGTCGCAGGCCTCGCTGCCGGCCTCGAACTCGCGGCAGGGCGAGGGCCGCCACTCGTAGATGCCGCAGCCCACGTTCCGGCCCAGCTTGCCGGTCAGCGCGGCGCACCGGATGGGCACATGGTCGGTGCCGCGCATGCGGGCGGTGTTGCCGTTGACCTCCACGGCCAGGCCATCGGGCACATGGCCGCCCTCGCTCTCGAGCTCGTAGACCGAGAAGTCGACGCGGAAGTTGGCGCAGCAGGCGCCGCAGGACTGGCAGGGCGAGACAGGGGCGGGCATCGGCGCGATTGTCGCGCTCAGACGATGCGCTCCACGAACCACCAGGACGACAGCAGGATCAGCACGCCGGAGCCGCCCCGCACCACCAGCGGCTGGTACCAGCGGCGGTCGACCACGGCCTGCACCAGCAGCACCCAACCTGTCACCGCCAGCAACTGCCCGGCCTCCACGCCCAGGTTGAAGCCGGCCAGCGCCCACGGCAGCAGGCCGGGGGGTGCCGCCATTTCAGACAGCAGGCCGGCGAAACCGTAGCCGTGCACCAGCCCGAAGACCAGCGCCAGACGCTCGGCACGCAGGCCGCGCACCGGCCACAGGTTCAGCACGGCGGTGGCGGCGATGGATGCTGCGATGACCGGCTCCACCCAGGCCGGAGAGGCGGATGTCCAGCCCAGCGTAGCGGCGACCAGGGTGATGGAGTGGCCGATGGTGAAGGCGGTGACCGTGCGCAGCAGCGACCACCAGGCGCTGCCGACCGAAGCGGGCACCGCACCCGCCTGCGCCGCGGGCCGGCGCCCGAGCCGCAGGCCCAGCGGCAGCACCAGCGCAAGCAGGAAGGCGAGATGGTCGTAGCCCTCGAGCAGGTGCAGCATGCCCAGCGAGAAATAGGCGCGCAGCGTGGCGGCGGCGCCACCCGGCGCGGCGGCGCCGGACTGCAGGCGCAAAGGCTCGTCCGACTGCGGCGACCGCGTGGACAGCAACGGCTGCCCGCCGACCTGGCCGGAGATGAGCAGGCGGTGGTTCGCGTCCTGCGCGCGCAGCAGGGTGTACTGCCAGACCTGCGCCGCGGCCGCGCAGGGGCTGCGGGCAACGGCACGCAGGTAGGCGCCATCGCTGCGGCGCTCCAGGCCGTCGAAGCGCCAGACGGCCGCACAGCCTGGCCCCGGCGCCGGGTCGGCCTGCAGCCGCGCGTGCTGCTGCAGCAGGTCCAGCACAGCGGGCGTTGCGGCCTTCACCTCGGCCCAGGTGAGCAGTCCGTCGGCATCGGCGTCCAGCGGCAGCAGCAGGTCCAGGTCCTTGAGCGCGACGGACAGGGTGGCCTGCACGCCGTCCGGGCCGTCCTGCAGGTCCAGGTAGGCATCGCTGCCCTTGTGGGCCCATGCCGGCCCAGCCAGCGCCCACGCGGTCAGCAACACGGCCAGGCAGGCCCACCAGCGACGCAGCACCCGGGTCATGGCGCAAGCGCCGCCAGGCGCTGGTCGACGAGCCCGCTGGTCTGCAGTTCCGCGCGCAGCACGCGCAGGGCCTCGGCATCGCCAGCGCGCTGGGCGGTGTGCAGGGCCAACCACCAGTCGATGGGTTCGCGCTGCAGGGCCAGGTTGCGCCGCGCCAGTGCCAGCGCAGCGGGTGCGTCGTCGTGCAGCCACAGCGCGGCGAGTGCCTGCTCGCGCGCATGGGCGTCGGCGTCGTCGCCGCGGCGCTGCAGCTCGGCGGCGCGCTCGCGCAGGCTGTCGCGCAATGCCGTCCATCCGCCATCGCCCTGCTGGCGCATGGCCAGGGCCTGGCGCAACAGAACGGCGTCGGTGTCGGGCTGGGCACGCAGCACGGCCAGGACTTCGTCGGGCCGGCCGGTGCGCAGCAGCAGATCGGCCAGCGCGATGCGGGTGTAGAGGTCCGGCGCTTCCTGCAGGCTGCGGCGGTAAGCAGCCAGCGCTGCGGCATCGCGGCCGGCGCGTTCTTCAAGTTCGGCCAGCAGCGAGACCAGCCAGGCACGCTCGCCCGGCTCCGTGGCCTGCGCCGCGAGGCGTTCCAGGCCGCTGCGAGCCGGCGCGTGCTGGCCCTGCAGCGACAGCGTCTCCCAGTGGCAGGCCTGGGCGTAGCGCAGTGCACCGGCCCGAGCCACGGCCTCGCAGGCCTGCAGGGCCTGCGCGTAGCGGCCACCCAACCGGTCCAGCGTGGCCAGGTCGAGCCAGCCCTGGGCCTGGGCCGGGTCACGGCGCAGCGCGGCCACCAGCACCTGCCGTGCGTCGCCGAACGCGTGGCGGCCCTGCTGCACGGTGGCCTGCAGGATCGCCAACGGCACCGGCGCGTCGGGCCGGTCCCACCAGGGTGCCAGTGCGGCCTGCGCACGGCCCCAGTACCGCGCATCGCCCGTCTGCCGTGCAGTGGCGATGGCCGCGCGCGCCTGCTGCGCGGCCGCCTCGGGGTCGGGTGCGGCGTTGCCGGGCACCGGCCGCACCCGCGTGATGGCGGGCAGGCGCTCGACCACGTCGGCATCGCTGGCCGGCCGCAAGGGCGTGACGGCCTCGACCAGGCCGGGCAGCGCCGCGGCGCACAGCGCCAGGATCAGGTGGCCGAGCATGGCGCGCGGTGCGGGCTACAGGCTGGCCGGCTCGTCGGTCTCGCTGGTGGCCAGCGTGGCGCCTTCGATCGCCACGGGCTCGCTGGTCTCGCTGGTGTTGGCGATCAGCGATTTGGCGAAGGCGATGACGTCGTCGATGCTGGTCTGCACCGCCACCGGCACGTCCGTGCCCGGCACGTTGCCGCCGTTGGCGGAACCGCCGCCACCACCACCGCCGCCACAGGCCGCCAGCACGAGGCAGGCGGCGGCAGCCGGCACGATCCACAGGGTTCTGGACATGGCTGTTCTCCGCACGGGCATCAATAGGCTGCAGAACCGGAGTTCGGCGTGTTCAGGTAGGGAAAGCGCGCCAGGAACGGCACGGTTGCCTGGTCCACCGCGTCGTGGATGTTGGCCGCCGCCGCGCCCAGCGGGACGCTGGAAGGCGAGCAGGCCGACGTGAGCTGGGGCACGCCGGGCACGCCGTTCAACCCCAGCGCGTTGCCGTCGCCATTGATCACGCACAGGCCGCCCACCATGGCGACCAGCGCGATGTCCACCACGTCGTCGGCCGGCCGGCGCCCGTTCGGAAAGCCCGCCAGGTCGCGTGCCTGCGCCAGGTTGGCCGGACCGCCCACGCGCAGGACCTCGCCCGCCACGCCCAGGCGGTTCTGCTCTCCCACGGGCACCGGCGCGATGGCGGTGTTGAGCCGCAGCATCTCCGACGGGGCCGGGTTGGCCGGCTTGTTGACGCCGGCGATGCCCGTCAGGAACACGGTGGCCAGATCGGTGCGCGGCAGGTTGGTGGGTGCCACTGCGCCGGGGTTGCCGGCCAGCACCACGCCGAGCAGGGCCGGCAGCGTGGGGTTGGTCACGTAGTTGAGGAACTGGGCGTCGTTGCGCGGGCTGCTGGCGTTGAACTTGTCCTTGTCGGGCAGGCCGATCACCAGCTCGTTGACCAGCGGGTTGCCCAGGCGCGAGACCTGCACCCAGGCGCCACCCGCCTTTTCCGACGTCTGATGGCCGGAGCCGGGCGCACCGCTGAGCAGGCGCGCCTGCCGCATGCTGGCCGTGGTCCAGCCGCCGATGACCGGGTCGCTCCCGGCGGTGAGGCAATCCTTGTGGACTTCGAGCGAGAGCGTGCTCACGTTGGCCTTCTGGATGACATGCTGGCCGCCCCGGCCCGCGGCGTCCTTGTTGGCGGGGTCCAGCAGAACCGACGCCGGTGCGTTCACGAGGTCGAAGACCGGACCGAGGTTGACCGCGAAGCCCTCCTGACGCTGGCCGACGAACACGCGGCCGCTGTCCTTGCCGGCGGGGCAGCCAGGCACCTTGATGGTGTGGATGTGCCGCTGCGCGTACGCCTCGTAGGCGGCAGGCTCGCCCAGGGTCTTGCTGCCGATGTAGTCCACCGGCTTTTCGAACACGCGCGCACCATCGGCCTTGGTCACGGCCGCCGCGCTGCCCTTGCGGCGGTCGCCGCGCACCACGGTCAGCGTGTAGGTCTCGTTCAGATTCAGGTTGGCGTCGGCCACGTTGGCGACGGGGCCGGTCTGGATCAGCGGCACGGCCACGCTGGCGTTGCCGATGGGCAGTGCCGTGCCCTTGAGTGCGTTGCTGAAGCGGAACTGGAAGGTCAGGTCCTCGCGGCCATCACCGTTGTTGTCGATGTGGATCTCGTACAGCGCGTTCGGATCCAGCGAGAAATAGTTGGGGCCGCCATACGGGGCCTGCAGCGGCTGGTAGTTGGCGATCAGCGTGACGTAGTCCGAGCGCCCGCCGCCGCCGCCGGACACGCCCTCGTAGCTGCGGAACATGTAGAAGTCCGTGCCATCGACCTTGGGGCTGGTGGTGATGAACGGGGCCTCGCGGTGGCTGGAGGCGAACGCGCCGCTGGCGCAGGCCAGCAACAGACATGTGGCGATGGATGTGCGGGCAAGCGGCATGGCGCTCTCCTTTAGGTGTGCGTCGACGTGGCGCCACCGGTCGGCAACGCCTGGAGCGATTACGCGGTCCCGGCGCCCTTAGATTCACTCGGGTTTACCCGTATCGGCGCCGGCCAATTGGCCGGCGGCGTCACGGCGGCGCAAGGCGTGGGCGAAGAACAGTGCCATGCCCAGCACCGCCAGGCCCGCCCCGGCCACCACGGCCGTGGACCCCCAGCGCCCGACCAGGCTGGCGGCGAGCACCACGCCCACAGACTGGCCGATGAACAGCGACACGGAGAACATCGCCACGCCCATGCCGCGCGCCTGCGGTGCCATCTGGGTGGCGTTGGCCTGCAGCGTGTTGTGCAGCATGAACAGGCCGAAGCCCGCCACCAGGCAGGCCAGTGGCGCCAGCGCCGCCCACGGCGCGAAGGCCAGGCCGCAGGCGCCCAGGGCCAGCAAGGTGGCGCCAGCCAGTACCAGGCGCCGCTCGCCCAGCCAGACAATCAGCCGGCGCGCGCTGGCCATGTAGACGACCCCGCCCACGCCGGCCAGCGCCACGCTGGCACCGGATGCCGCCAGCGACAGGCCGAGCCGGGCGTGCAGATGCGACGCCCACATGGCCATGGCGCCGAAGGCCAGCGCGCCTTGCAGCATCGACACCAACAGCACCGCCCGCGCGTGCGGGCTCTGCAGCAGGCTGCCCAGCTGTGCGAAGAACCGCAGCCGCGGACCCGACGCGCCCGCCAGGCCGGCCATGTGGTGCGGGCGCAGCTGCTGGCGGCGCCAGTCGCGCCACTGCAGCACGCCAACCACGCCGAACAGCCCCGTGAGGAACCAGAACGCCCAGCGCCAGCCCAGCCAGTCGGTGAACAGGCCGCCCAGCAGCTGGCCACTGACCAGGCCCAGCGTGGAGCCCAATCCGAGCAGCGCCAGCGTTTCCTGGCGCCGCGCATAGTCGACGGCATCGCCCACCCAGGCCAGCGCCATCGGGATCATCGCGGCGGCCGCCATGGCCACCAGCACCCGGCCGAGGACCAGCATCGGCAGATCCGCCGCGAGCGCAGAGACCACGCTGCCAAGGCTGCACGCCAGCGTGCACAGCGCGATCAGCCGGAACTTGCCGACCCGGTCGCCCAGCGGGCCATAGAACAACAGTGCCGCGCCATAGGTGATCGCGAAGAACGACACCACCTGCGCGGCCTGCGCCAGCGAGACGGAGAACTCCTGGGCGAGCGCGGGCAGCATCGCGTCGCAGATGCGCTGCACCGACATGCTGGCGAAGTTGGAGAGCGACAGCAGCAGGATGCTGCGCCGCAGCGCGGGTGTGAGAACGTGGGGATCGGGCATGGCACCGCCTGGACGGTGGGCGCATGGCCCGGCCGCCCCGGCCTGCGGATCAGGCGGGCTCGGACACCTGTCCGAGCAGCAAATATTCCATCAACGCCTTCTGCACGTGCATGCGGTTCTCGGCCTCGTCCCAGACCACCGACTGCGGCCCGTCGATGACTTCGGCCTGCACCTCCTCGCCGCGGTGCGCGGGCAGGCAGTGCATGAACAGCGCGTCGGGCTTGGCGACCTTCATCATGTCCTCGTCCACGCACCAGTCGGCGAAGGCCTTGCGGCGGGCCTCGTTCTCGGCCTCGTAGCCCATGCTGGTCCAGACGTCCGTGGTCACCAGGTCGGCGCCGCGGCAGGCGTCCATCGGGTTCTTGAAAACCTGGTAGCTGTCGGCCGAACGCAGGCCGGCCACGGACTGGTCGATCTCGTAGCCGCTGGGCGTGCTGACATGGACCTTGAAGTCCAGGATCTCGGCCGCCTGCAGCCAGGTGTTGGCCATGTTGTTGCCGTCGCCGACCCAGGCCACCGTCTTGCCTGCGATGGAGCCGCGGTGCTCGATGAAGGTGAAGATGTCGGCCAGGATCTGGCAGGGGTGGAACTCGTTGGTCAGGCCGTTGATGACGGGCACGCGCGAGTTGGCGGCGAAGGCGACGATCTTGTCCTGCCCGAAGGTGCGGATCATGACCAGGTCGACCATGCGGCTGATGACCTTGGCGCTGTCCTCGATCGGCTCGGCGCGCCCGAGCTGGCTGTCGCCGGTGGTGAGGTTGACCACCGAGCCGCCCATCTGGTACATGCCGGCCTCGAAGCTCACGCGCGTGCGCGTGCTGGCCTTCTCGAAGATCATGGCCAGCGTGCGGTCCGCCAGCGG
>CAJYRH010000081.1 GCA_913776795.1 uncultured Pseudorhodoferax sp.
CCGAAGGCCACCTTCTTGCCCTTGAGCTCGGCCACGGTCTTGATGGGCGAGTTCCTGGGCACGAGCACGGCGTGCTGGGCCGAGGGCGTGGCCGCCGCGTACACGAGGTTGGAGCCGCCGGCCTGCGCGAAGATCGGCGGCGTGTCGCCCACCGAACCCAGGTCGATGGCGCCGGCGCCCAGCGCCTCCAGCATCGGCGGGCCGAACTGGAACTCCACCCACTTGACGCTCTGCACGCCGAGCGCGGCCAGGCGCTTTTCCACCACCTGCTGCTTGCGGGCCAGCACCAGGATGGCCGAGCCTTTCTGGAAGCCGATGCGCACCTCCTTGGGCAGCGCGGACTGGCCCCAGGCCGCGCCGGCCGGCGCGAGCGGCCAGGCGGATGCGGCGAGCGCGGCGGTGCCGAACTGGCGGCGGGTCGGGTGGTGGGACGGGACGCGGGTCATGGCAAGGCTCCTGGGTTGCTCTCAAGGGACGGCCGCACGGCAGGTGCGGGCGTCGGGCAGCTTAGGCAGCGCGCTCGGCGCTGTCGAATACGCTTTGCGCGCTTGCTTATGCGGTTTGCGCGCCAGGCCCGGCAGGCCCGGCTGCTGCGCAAAAACCAGGCAGGCTGGCACGGGCCCGCATGGGTGCTGGACCTGGCCACGCTTTGCAGCCGATGTCCCCAGGGATGTCCACAGCCGGCCGGGACAACTCCATGCGCAGCTAGCCGGCCCGCAGCGGCGGCGGCACCGCCGCCAGCAGCGCCTGCGTGTAGGGGTGGCCGGGGTGCCCGAAGACCTGGTCGACCGCGCCCTCCTCCACCACCTGGCCGCGGTGGAGCACCAGCACGCGGTCGGCCACGTGGTGCACCAGGGGGATGTCGTGCGAGATGAACAGCAGTGCCGTGCCCAGGCGCGACTGCAGGTCGGCGATCAGGTCGATCACCTGCGCCTGGACCGAGATGTCCAGGGCGGACACCGGCTCGTCGCAGACGATCAGCGCCGGCTCGGCCGCCAGCGCCCGCGCGATGGCCACGCGCTGGCGCTGCCCGCCCGACAGCGTGCGTGGCGCCCGGTCGATCAGGGCCGCGGGCAGGCCCACCTGGTCGAGCAGCTTGTGGATGCGCCGGGCCGCCTCCTGCCGCGTGGCGCCGCCAATGTTCTCGGCGATCACCTCGCGCACGCGCCAGCGCGGGTCGAAGCTGGACAGCGGATCCTGCGGGATGTACTGCAGGCGCGTGCGCAGAGGGCGGCGCGCGGATTCGCGCACGCCCGACCAGGGCTGGCCGAGCAGCTGCACGCTGCCCGCATCGGGCTGCAGCAACCCCAGCACGATCTTGGCGCAGGTGGACTTGCCCGATCCCGATTCGCCCACCAGCCCCAGCACCTCGCCCGGCGCGATGCGCAGCGAGACCTCCTGCAGCGCGGTGAAGGACGTGCGTGCACCCTGGCCGCGCCGAAAGCGCTTGGCGATGCCCTGCACCTGCAGCACCGGTGGACCGCCCTGCACGCGGCGGGCCGGCAGCGGCGCGCGCACGATGCGGGCGCTGTCGCCGTCGGCCGCCTCGAAGCGGGCCGAGGCCAGCCGGTGCCCGCGCGACTGCGCCGAGGGCACGGCCGCGATGAGCTGGCGCGTGTAGGCGTGCTGCGGCTGCGCCAGCACCTCGTGCGTCGGGCCCGACTCCACGACACGGCCGTGGCGCATCACCAGCACCCGGTCGGCGACGCCGGCCACCACCGACAGGTCATGGCTGATGAGCAGCAGGCCCACGCCGTCCTGCCGCACGCGCTGCGAAAGCACCTCCACGACCTGGCGCTGGATGTTGGCGTCCAGCGCGGTGGTCGGCTCGTCCGCGACGATGAGCCGGGGGCCGGCCGCGATCGCCGCGGCGATGAGCGCGCGCTGGCGCAGGCCGCCCGAGAGTTCGTGCGCGTACTGGTGCACGCGTTCCTGCGGATCGGCGATGCCCACGCGCGCCAGCGTCTCGGCCACCCGTTGCGCGATGGCGCTGCGCCCGCGCAGCGCCCGCTGGCGCTGCAGCACCTCGCCGACCTCCAGGCCGACCGTGCGCAGCGGGTCGAGCGAGACCAGCGCGTCCTGCATCACCAGGCCCGCGAAACCGCCGCGCACCTGCCGCCAGCGGCGCGCGTCGAAACGCAGCGCGTCCTCGCCGTCGAGTGAGAAGCGCCGCGCCGTCATCTGCGCGCCCGGGCCGGCCAGGTCCAGCAGGCTGCGCGCCGTGACGCTCTTGCCCGAACCGGACTCGCCGACCAGGGCCACGCATTCGCCGGGGTGGATCTGCAGGTCCACGCCCGCCACCACGTTGCGGCCGTCGAAAGCGATCTGCAACCCGGCGATGTCCACCAGGGCAGGCGTGCTCGCCGGAGCACCGCGGGGCGGCCCGGCGAAGCTCATGCCTGCCTCCCTTCGAACCGTCGCTGCAGGTCGTTGCCCAGCACCGTGAAGGCGATCACCGTCAGCGTGATGGCCGCGCCCGGGAACACGCCGGGCCACCAGGCCACGCGCAGAACGTCACGGCTCTCGGCCAGCATCACGCCCCATTCGGGCGTGGGCGGCTGGGGACCCAGGCCCAGGAAGCTCAGCCCCGAGCTGGCCAGGATGGTCGAGCCCACGTACACGGTGGCCGTGACCGGCACGGCCGAGAGCACATTGGGCAGCACATGGG
>CAJYRH010000082.1 GCA_913776795.1 uncultured Pseudorhodoferax sp.
TGAGGCCTTCGTCACCGCCGACGATGGCCAGGGGCAGGGGGTCCATGCCCAGGCGCGACATCACGAATTCGATGTTGTGCTTGTCGCCCGCGGTGCCCACGGCCAGCTTGAGGCCGCGGGCCGCAGCCTGGCGTGCGAACGCCGTGAAGCCCGCCACCTCGCGGAACTCTGCCGCGAACAGTTCGCGGTAGATCTGCTCCTTCTGGTGCACCAGGGCCTGCGCTTCGGCATCGCCCAGCGGGCGGCCGAACACCTCGGCCCTGCACTCGACGCCGGTACGCCCGGGGGTGCGCGCCAGGATCTCGGCCGCCTCCATCTGGATGCCATGCTGACGGCAGAACGCCACCCAGGACTGGGCGTGCGAGGGCATGGAATCGACCATGGTGCCGTCCATGTCGAAGATCAGGGCTTCGGTCTTCATCCTCAGATGCCTTGCTTGAGCGAGGCTTCGATGAAGGCGTCCAGGTCGCCGTCCAGCACCTTCTGCGTGGCCGAGATCTCCACGTTGGTGCGCAGGTCCTTGATGCGGCTGTTGTCCAGCACGTAGCTGCGAATCTGGTGGCCCCAGCCCACGTCGGTCTTGCTGTCCTCGAGCTTTTGCTGCTCTTCCTGGCGCTTGCGCATCTCGTGGTCGTACAGGCGCGAGCGCAGGCGCTTCCAGGCCACGTCGCGGTTGCTGTGCTGGCTGCGGCCGTCCTGGCACTGCACGACGATGCCGGTCGGGATGTGCGTGAGCCGCACGGCCGAGTCGGTCTTGTTGATGTGCTGGCCGCCGGCGCCGGAGGCGCGGAAGGTGTCGGTGCGCACGTCGGCCGGGTTGATCTCGATCTCGATGGAGTCGTCGATCTCGGGGTAGACGAAGATGCTGGCGAAGCTGGTGTGGCGCCCGCCCGAACTGTCGAACGGCGACTTGCGCACCAGGCGGTGCACGCCGGTCTCGGTGCGCAGCAGGCCGAAGGCGTACTCGCCCTCGATCTTGATCGTGGCGCCCTTGATGCCGGCCGTGTCGCCGGGCGACTCGTCTTCCACCGTGGTCTTGAAGCCCTTGCGCTCGGCGTACTTGAGGTACTGGCGCAGCAGCATGCTGGCCCAGTCGCAGGCCTCGGTGCCGCCAGCGCCAGCCTGGATGTCGACGAAGCAGTTCAGCGGGTCGGCCGGGTTGCTGAACATGCGGCGGAATTCCAGCGCCTCGACCTCGGCCGCCAGCTTGGCGCCCTCGGCCTCGATGGTGGCAAGGCCCGCCTCGTCGCCTTCTTCCTTGCTCATCTCGTAGAGCTCGGTGTTGTCGGCCAGCTCGCGCGCGAGCCGCTCCAGCGTCATGACGACGTCCTCGAGCGCCTTCTTCTCCTTGGCGAGTTCCTGGGCCTTCTTGGGCTCGTTCCAGACCGCGGGGTCTTCCAGCGCGGCGTTGACGGTCCTCAGGCGTTCGGCTTTGGCATCGGCGTCAAAGATACCCCCGTAGTTCCTGGGTCCTCGCGGCCAGGTCCGTCAGTTGGGTGCCGATCTGGTTGATGTGTTCTGCGTCCATGGTGTTCTCGCTCGTCGGGTGGTGCCTTGCGGCAAAACGTGCGATTTTCTCATGGGCACCGAGCCACCCGCCGTGTCCCTGCGGCGGGCGGGGGAGGGGCCGTTCAGGCCACTGCGTGGGTCAGGCGTGGCTGGCCGCTGCCGAGCCGGAACACGGCCACGGCCTGGACCAGGTCGTGCGCCTGGGACTTGAGGCTGCTGGCCGCGGCGGCACTTTCCTCGACCAGCGCGGCGTTCTGCTGGGTCGCGTGGTCCATCTGGGTCACGGCCTCGCCGATCTGGGCCACGCCGGAGCTCTGCTCCTGGCTGGCGGCGCTGATTTCGCCCATCAGGTCGGTCACGCGCTGGATGGCGGCGACCACCTGCTGCATGGTCACGCCAGCCGCGTCGACCTGGGCCGAGCCTTCCTCCACACGTGCTGTGCTGGTACCGATCAGCCCCTTGATCTCGCGCGCGGCCTCGGCGCTGCGCTGGGCCAGGTGGCGCACCTCGCTGGCCACGACGGCGAAGCCGCGGCCCTGCTCGCCAGCGCGGGCCGCCTCGACCGCGGCGTTGAGCGCCAGGATGTTGGTCTGGAAGGCAATGCCATCGATGGTGCCGATGATGTCGGCGATGCGGCGCGAGGCCTCGGCGATGCCCTGCATGGTCTGCACCACGCGGCCCACGGCGGCGCCACCCTCGGCCGCGATGCGCGAGGCCTCCTGCGACAGACCGTTCGCGCTGCGCGCGTTGTCGGCGTTCTGGCGCACCGTGGCACTGAGCTCCTCCATGGATGCGGCCGTCTGCTGCAGGGCCGAGGCCTGCTGCTCGGTGCGCGCCGAGAGGTCGTTGTTGCCCATGGCGATCTCGGCGCTGGCCGTGGCCACGCCCTCGGCGTTCTCGCGCACGTTGGCCACCACGTTGGACAGCGCGCCCTGCATGGCGTGCAGGGCGTTGAGCAGTTCGGCCACCTCGTCCTTGCCCAGCACCTGGGCCGCGGCGGTCAGGTCGCCAGCCGCCACCGCGCGCGACACGGCCACGGCCCGGTCCAGCGGCCGCACGACGGAGCGGCTGAAGGCGACGGCCCCGCCCACCGCCAGCACGCACACTGCCAGCATGGTGGCCAGGCTGATGGCCAGAGCGCGGCGCGACTGGGCGGCCGCCGCCTCGGCGATGGTGCGGCTGGCATTGGCGATCTTCTCGCCGGCCTGGTCAAGCAACTGGGCGGGTTCGCGGTCCATGCCCTGAACGGCCTTGTCGCCAGCACCGGACTCGAACCCGGCAGCTTCGAACGCCGCATAGCCCTTCCGATAGCCCGAGCCCATGGCGCCATGCGCATCGCGGAAGCGCGCGATCAGCACGCCGGCTTCCGAATCGCCCAGCACCGCGGAGAGCTGCTGCGCGCTGCGCGCCACGTCGGCCTCCTTCTTCTGGAAGGCGGTCCAGTAGCGCTGGCGCTGCGCCGCGTCCTTGCCGCGCAGAAGGACGTTCTTCCACTCCTGCACCTGGGTCTTGAAGTCGTTGAGCAGCAGTGCAATGTCGCGCTCCTGGGCTGCGTGGGCACGCACGGTGGTTTCGTACGTACCCAGGCCCTGGTTGAGCTGGAACATGCCGAACAGCGCGGCAGCCAGCAAAGCTGCCAGGGCTGCCACGAAGGCCAGGGGAAGCTTCAAGCTCAGTTTCATGCGGTTCTCCGGATGTTCCCGGAGCGCATTGGACGGCAATTGCGTGAAGGCTGCAACGCCTTGTAACGTGCCGGGTCAGCCGATGAAGGCCTCGATGGCACGCGCCACGGCCTGCGGCTGGTCATGCTGCAGCATGTGGCCGGCATCGTCGATGCGCAGCACCGTGCAGTCGGCGATCCGTTGCAGCCGCTGGTGGTAGTCGTCCAGCGTGTAGCGGCCCTTCCACCACTGCGAGAGGCTGTCATCGGACGCCTCCACGGCCAGCACCGGCGCCGTGATCGCGCCGTACAGCGCCAGCACCTCGTCCACGCGCATGGCCTGGGCGAAGATGGTCTTGTGCGCGGCATCGCCGCGGATGCGCCATTCGAGGCTGCCGTCAGCACGCTGCGTTTGCTGCGCCCACTGGCGTGCCAGCCAGTCGGCTTTGTCCTGCGGCAGCCTGCGGTTGGTCCTCATCAGCCGGCGGGCCACGCCATCGGCGCTGTCGTAGGGGGCCAGGGCCAGTTCGCCCCGGTGCAGTTGCTTGAGCTCGTCCATCCAGCGGGCGTAGCGGCTCGGCGCCTCTTCGGCACGGTGCTCGGGTGATCCGAAACCTTCCAGGTTCACCAGGCGGCGGATGCGCGCCGGCCGCACGCCGGCGTACATCATGGCCACGTTGCCGCCCATGCTGTGGCCCACCAGGTTCACGGGCTGGTCGCCGGCGTAGTGGTCGAGCAGGAAGTCCAGATCCGCGAGGTAGTCTGCGAAGCAGTAGCTGTCCACCGGCGGTGCCTCGGTCAGGCCGTAGCCGCGCCAGTCGGGCGCGACGATGAAGTGGTCCCGGGCGAAGGCATCCACCACGAACTGCCAGGAGGCCGATACATCCATCCAGCCGTGCACCAGCACCAGCGGCGCACGGCCCGGTGCCGGCGCGCCCCACAGCCTGACATGGGCGCTGAGCGTGCGCAGGGCGATGTGCTCGCTGCGCGAGGGGTGCAGAGGCTGGTACATGAACGGCGATGGTAGGGCAGGGGCAGGGCCAGTCTCGGTCAGCCGGGCGACAGGAAAACTGCGAAACTCCCGCGCTTTGCCGTACCGACGCATCCCATGCACACCGTTCCCCTGGGCCGCAGTGGCCTGCACGTGACACCGCTCTGCCTGGGCACCATGACCTTCGGCGAGCAGGTCGACAGCGCCGCGGCGCACACCATCCTGGACCGCGCGCTCGCGCTGGGCATCAACTTCATCGACACGGCCGAGATGTATGCCGTGCCGGCCCGCGCCGAAACGTATGGCGCGACCGAATCCATTCTGGGCGACTGGTTCTCGGCCCGGCCGGGCGCGCGCCAGCGCGTGTTGCTGGCGACCAAGGCTGCCGGTCCTCCACGCGGCATGCCGTGGATCCGCCAAGGCCGGGCCGAGTTCAAGGCGAGCGACATCGTCGAGTCCTGCGAGGCGAGTCTCAAGCGCCTGCGCACCGACGTGATCGACCTGTACCAGTTGCATTGGCCGGCGCGCAACCTGCCGGCCTTCGGTGCGCGCTATTTCGATCCCGCGCTGGACAAGCCCGCGCCCGCCATCGAGGAGCAATTGCGTGCGCTCGACAGCCTGGTGCGCGCGGGCAAGGTGCGTGCCATCGGCTTGTCGAACGAGACGCCCTACGGCGTGCACGAGTTCGTGCGCCTGGCCGAGGCGAACGGCCTGGCACGGGTGGCCTCGGTGCAGAACGCCTACTGCCTCATCAACCGCAGCGTCGAGCATGCGCTGGACGAGACGCTGCACCGGCTGGACGTGGGCCTGCTGGCCTACTCGCCGCTGGGCTTCGGCTTGCTGACCGGCAAGTACGACGCGGGCGGCACCACCGGCCCGGCCGCCCCCAGCGAGGCGCGCATCGCGCGCTACGCCTCGGTGCGTTCGGGCCGCTGGGGGCGCGAGGCGGCCTTGGCGGCCGCGCGCCGCTACAACGCGCTCGCGCGCGCGCATGGCCTCACGCCGACGCAGCTGGCGTTGGCCTTTTGCCGCAGCAAATGGCAGGTGGCCAGCACTATCCTGGGCGTGACCAGCGTCGCCCAGCTGGAGGAGGACGTGGCGGCCTTCGCCACCGAACTGCCGCCCGAGCTCATGGCCGCGCTGGACGCACTCCACCTGGAACTGGGCGACCCGGCCCTCTGACTCCGAGCATGGGCAAACAGCATGTCTCCGAAACGCCGGCCACGCAGTTGCTGCGCGCGCACAAGGTGGCGTTCACCGAGCACCCGTACGAGTACCTGGAGCACGGCGGCGCCCAGCACAGCGCCGAGGTGCTGGGCCTGGACCCGTTCACGGTCGTCAAGACACTCGTGATGCAGGACCAGGACGGCAGGCCGCTGCTGGTGCTGATGCATGGCAACCGCAAGGTGTCGACCAAGAACCTCGCGCGCCAGATCGGTGCCAAGTCGGTCGAGGCCTGCGCGCCCGAGGTGGCGAATCGGCACAGCGGCTACCTGGTGGGCGGCACCTCGCCCTTCGGCACCAGAAAGCGCATGCCGGTCTACATCGAGGAGAGCGTGCTCACCTTGCCGCGCATTGCCATCAATGGCGGGCGGCGCGGCTTTCTGGTCGGCATCGATCCCCAGGTTTGCGTGCGGCTGCTCGACGCGCAACCGGTGCAGTGCGGCCTGCCGCTGTGAAGGCAGGCGCTGGCACAATGCGCGCGCCTTTCGCCGGAGACACCCGCATCCCATGAATCCTTTCCTCGCCACGCTGGCCGCCTACCTGCTGGGCTCGTTGTCCTTCGCCGTCATCGTCAGCCGCTTGATGGGCCTGTCGGACCCGCGCAGCTACGGCAGCAAGAACCCCGGTGCGACCAATGTGCTGCGCTCGGGCAGCAAACCCGCGGCCATCGCCACGCTGCTGCTGGACGCACTCAAGGGCTGGCTGCCGGTGGCGCTGGTGGTCTGGCACGGCGAGCGCTTCGGGCTGCAGGAGGGCACGGTGGCGCTGGTCGGGCTGGCCGCCTTCCTGGGCCACCTGTACCCGGTGTTCTTCCGCTTCCAGGGCGGCAAGGGCGTGGCCACGGCGCTGGGCGTGCTG
>CAJYRH010000083.1 GCA_913776795.1 uncultured Pseudorhodoferax sp.
GACGCGATGCCCAGAGAATCCCTGTCGACCCCCACCGCTTCGGTCGCGCAAGAGCAGCCCCTGCGCTTCGCACCGCCCCGCCGGGCAACAGCCTCAGCGCCGCAGCGCTGGCGCGTCGAGGACGTGCAGGCCCTGATGGACCTGCCGTTCAACGAACTGCTGTTCCGCGCCCAGACCGTACACCGCGCGCACTGGCCCGCGGGCGACATCGAGCTGGCCACGCTGTTGTCGGTCAAAACGGGTGGTTGCCCCGAGAACTGCGGCTACTGTCCGCAGTCGGCCGCATTCGACACCGGCGTGCAGGCGCAAAAGCTCATGTCGGTCGACGAGGTGCGCCGCGCCGCCCAGGCCGCCAAGGAAGCAGGTGCCACGCGCTTTTGCATGGGCGCGGCCTGGCGCGCGCCCAAGGACCGCGACATCGCGAAGGTGGCCGAACTCGTGCGCACCGTGAAGGACCTGGGCCTGCAGTCCTGCGCCACGCTGGGCATGCTGGAGAAACACCAGGCCGAGGCCCTGCGCGACGCGGGACTGGACTACTACAACCACAACCTGGACACCGCGCCCGAGCACTACGCCGACATCGTCGACACGCGCATCGACCAGGACCGGCTCGACACGCTGGCCCAGGTGCGCGCTGCGGGCGACAACGTGTGCTGCGGCGGCATCGTCGGCATGGGCGAGGCGCCCGTGCACCGCGCCGGCCTGATCGCACAGCTGGCCAACCTCGACCCGTACCCCGAGTCGGTGCCCATCAACAGCCTGGTGCGCGTGCCCGGCACGCCGCTGGCCGATGCCCCGCCCATCGACCCGCTGGACTTCGTGCGCGTGATCGCCGTGGCGCGCATCACGATGCCGAGCGCGCGCGTGCGCCTGTCGGCCGGCCGCCAGCAGCTGGGCGAGCCGGTGCAGGCGCTGTGCTTCCTGGCCGGCGCCAACTCCATCTTCTACGGCGACAAGCTGCTCGTGACCGGCAACCCCGATGCGGATGCAGACCGCCGGTTGCTGGACAAGCTGGGCTACGGCACCCACCCCATTTCCATCGAACAGGAGCAACACGCATGAGCACCAACCACCGCCCCTTCCGCGTGCTGGGCATCCAGCAGATCGCCATCGGCGGCCCCGACAAGCAAAGGCTGCAAAAGCTCTGGGTCGAGATGCTGGGCCTGACGGTCACCGGCAACTTCCGCAGCGAGAGCGAGAACGTGGACGAGGACATCTGCGCCATCGGCAGCGGCCCGACCAAGGTCGAGGTCGACCTCATGCAGCCGCTGGACCCCGAGAAGAAGCCCGCCGTGCACACCACGCCGTTGAACCACGTGGGCCTGTGGATCGACGACCTGCCCAAGGCCGTGGAGTGGCTCACCGCCCAGGGCGTGCGTTTCGCGCCCGGTGGCATCCGCAAGGGTGCGGCCGGCTACGACATCTGCTTCCTGCACCCCAAGGCGAACGAGGCCTTTCCCATCGCGGGCGAGGGCGTGTTGATCGAACTGGTGCAGGCGCCACCGGAGGTGGCAGCGGCGCTGGCGCTGCCGGCCTAGGTGCGCACGGCGACCGGCAGGGCCGCCTGCAGTTGCTGCGCGGCGCCGCCGAAGTCGAAGTCGCCTATCGCGCCGGCGATGGCGTCGTAGCGCTCGCCCAGCGCTGGGCGCAGCAGGGACGCGTTGTTCTGGAAGAGGTCGATGGCATCCGCGTCGTCCTGCTCCAGCAGGGTCTGCAGGCGGTCGGCCACCGGCCGCACGGCGGCCCAGTCGATGTCCTGGGCCGCGGCGGGTGCTGGCGATGCCGCCGCCGTGTCATCCCCCAGCGCCTGGCGCACAGCGGCCACCAGCGGGCCGCACAGCGACTCGCATGCGGCCAGCAGGCGTTCTTCCTCGGCGGCATCTTGCGGCGGCTGGCCCAGGATCGTTTCGGCCGCCTGCGCGGCCTGCGCCAGCGGCCCGGCACCGATGGTGGCAGCCGTGCCCTTGAGCGTGTGCAGCAGGCGTTGCGCCTGGGTGCGGTCGCCCGCGGCCAGCACCGCGCGTGCGGTGGCGACGGCCTTGGCCTGGCCGTCGACGAAGCGGCGCAGCAGGCCGTCGTAGGTGCTGCGCCGTTGCAGCACGCGGCGCAGGCCGGACGCGGCGTCCAGCCCGGGGATGCGCAGCAGGGCGTCGTCGGCGGGCAGGCTTTCCTGGGCCGGCCCGCCCGCGGCGACGGCAAGCGCCGCAGCCGTGGACGCAGCAACGCGTTCGCGCCGGGGCAGCCACTGCAACAGCTGCGCGTACAGCTCGTTCGGGTCGATCGGCTTGGCGATGTGGCTGTTCATGCCGGCCTCCAGGCAGCGCTGGCGGTCGATGGCCATGGCATTGGCCGTCATCGCAAGCACCGGCAGCTGCTGCCAGCGCGGATGGCGGCGGATCGCGCGTGTGGCCTCCAGCCCGTCCATCACGGGCATCTGCATGTCCATGAGCACCAGCTCGTAGGCCTTGGCGGCGAGGCGGTCGAGCGCCTGCCGGCCGTCTTCCGCCACCTCGACTTCGATGCCCACGGCCTGCAGCAGCTCGGTGCCGATCTGGCGGTTCAGGTCGTTGTCGTCCACCAGCAGCACCAGCGCGCCGCGCAGGGGCGCCAGGTGGGGGGCGTCGGACTGCAAGGCCGCACGCGGCAGCGGTTCGGTAACCGGCTGGGTCACCGACAGTGCGCGCATCGCGGTCTCGAACAGCAGCGAGGGATTGACCGGCTTGACCAGCAGCAGCTCCACGCCCGCGCGCTGCGCCTCCTGCGACACCTCCTCGCGGCCGTGGGCCGTCACGATCACGGGCGCGGGCGGGGAGGGGAGCTGGGCCAGCTTCTCGGCCAGCTCGATGCCGTCCATGTCCGGCATGCGCCAGTCCAGGAAAGCCACCTCGAACGGGCGGCCGGCCTGCTGCGCTGCGCGTGCCAGCGCCAGCGCTTCGTCGCCACCGGATGCCTGCGCGACATGGCAGTGCATCTGTTCGAGCATGCCGCCCAGGATCTCGCGCGCGGTCGGGCTGTCGTCCACCACCAGCACGGGGCGCCCGCGCAGGTCGGGGATCGACAGCCGCGGGGCCTCGGTTCCCTGGCCGAACAGCAGCCGGGCGGTGAACCAGAAGGTGCTTCCGTGGCCTTCGCGGCTTTCCAGGCCGACCTCGCCGCCCATGAGTTCGGCCAGCCGCTTGGAGATCGCCAGGCCCAGGCCGGTGCCGCCGTGCTTGCGCGTGGTCGAACTGTCGGCCTGCTGGAAGGACTGGAACAGCCGCGCGCTCTGTTCAGCGCTCATGCCGATGCCGGTGTCGCGCACCTCGGCGCGCAGCAGCACGGCGCCGTCGGCGAGCACCTGGTGGCGTACGCGCACCACCACCTCGCCCTGCTCGGTGAACTTGATCGCGTTGCTGGCGTAGTTGATGAGGATCTGGCCCAGGCGCAGCGGGTCGCCGCGCAGCCGGCGCGGCAGCAGCATCCCTTCGGTGTCGAACACCAGTTCCAGGCCTTTGGCCGTGGCCTTCTCGCCGACCAGGTCGGCCACGCCGTCCAGCACGTTCTGCAGGTCGAAGTCCACGCTCTCGACCTCCAGCTTGCCGGCCTCGATCTTGCTGAAGTCCAGAATGTCGTTGATGAGGTCCAGGAGGTGCTGGCCCGAGCGCTGCGTCTTGCGCACGTAGTCGCGCTGGCGCGCCGTGAGCTCCGTGCGCAGCATGAGATGGCTCATGCCGATGACGGCGTTGAGCGGCGTGCGGATCTCGTGGCTCATGTTGGCCAGGAAGTCGGACTTCATCTGCGAGGCCTGTTCGGCACGCATCTGGGCCTGGCGCAGCGCACCCTCTTGCGCACGCAACGTCTCGTTGGCAGCCTCCAGTGCGGCCGTGCGCTCGTGCACGCGGGCCTCCAGCGCCTCTTCGCTGCGCTGCAGGGAGGCCACGAGTTCGCCCTGGGCCTCCAACGCCTCGGCGCTGGCGCGCTGGCGGGCCGCGAACTGGCGGGCCATCGCGCCGGCCAGCAGCAGCGTCAGCACGCACTGGAATGCCGTGAGGATGCCGGTCTGCAGCGTCTGGGCCTGCACCTCCCGGTTGCGCTGGTCGGTCAACTGGCCGGCCGACTGCGTCGCCGCCAACGACATGTCCCGCACCGAGGCGCGGATGGCCTGGTACTGCTCACGCAGCGTTTGCAGTTCGGCACGCGCCGGCGCTGCCGGGGCATTCGGTCCCAGCAACCTGTCGCCGGCCGAGATGAAGCTCTTGAGCTCGCCCATCCCCTGCTGGTAGCTGCTGTCCTCGTGCATGAGCTGGTAGGCCGTGCCGCTGTCGATCGCGCCCACCCGGCTGACGAACACGTCGTAGCGCAGCTGCAGCTGGCCGTGCGGCATGGCCGCTGGGTCCAGCAGGTGACCGTTCAGCGCGTGGTCCAGCCGCTCGTACTCGACGTTGAGCTGGGCAAAGGTCCACAGCGCATTGATGTCGCCGCGGCGCATCACGTCGTCCAGTGCGCGGTATTGCCGGTACTGGAGCACGCCAATGGCAGCGTAGACCAGCACCAGGCTGGCGATCAGCAGGCGCAGGAGGCGTTGGCTGCGCGGCATGCGGTGGTGGATGGGACCGGGCAGGGCCCGGGCGGCAGCTGCGTCACTGCACCTGCAATTGGTTCAACTGCCAGGCCGAGCGGTTGTAGAAGGTCTCGGTCTTCAACTCGGCCTTGCTGTCGAACGGATAGATGATGAACAGCGGTCCCTTGTCGCGCACCGGCATGGGCTTGTCGTTGAGCAGCCGGGCCACGATGACCTGGTGCCGGGCCGCATCGCTGAACGGGATGTCGGTCTTGTAGTCGTTGAGCGCCACGGCCACCAGCTTGTTGCCGCTGGCGCCTGCCGCAGCCAGCACATCGCGCAGCAGCGGGCCCGTGAAGCGCGTGGGACCGCTGTGCCAGGGTGTTTGCGTCGTGAAGCTGTGCTGGGGGAGCTTTTCCAGCATGGCCATGTCGAACTGCGCCTTCTGGCCCGCATTGGGCGAGCCCAGCTTGCCGGTGATGGTCAGCACCACGTCACCCGTGGGCCTGTCCAGCGCCGCAGCCAGGCCTGGCGCCAGCAGTGCCGCCAGCACGGCCAGCAGTCGAAGCGGTGGAGCGAGGAATGCAGGCATGGAAGGCCTTTCGTGTGTGCGAACCGCAGCCTTGGGTATCAAAGCGTTTCTGTCCGCAACTATAGCGAGTTCGTTGAGAAATTGGCGCGAAAGGTGCGCAGATGAACGACGGTCCGGATAGCGCGCCGCCAACCGGCCAACGGCCCTGACCGGCTCCGTGCGGCGGCCGCAGCTCCGGCCCCCGGGTCGCCCTGCTGCATCAACGCAGCACTGCGCCGAGCCGCTCCCGCCCCGCGAGAGTGATATGGGCAACCCAGCGCCCTTCCAGCAGCACCACGCGGGCCCAGCCCGGCCCGCGCACGCCGCCGATGGCGGCATCGCCCACAAGCGTGAGCTCGCGCATCAACACGCTGGCCTCCAGGCCCAGGCGCTTGCCCAGGCGTGGCAGCGCCAGGCCATCGTCGGCGGGCGCAGTGGCCAGTTCCTGCAGGATGCGCAGGGCCAGCGGGACGCCGTCGTCCATCATGCGTCGGCGACCGCCGGGTCGGGCGGCTGCAGCGCATGGGCCAACGCATGCGGTTTCAGCACCACCGGGATCGCCTTGGAGGTCGGCGTGCCCGCCGCGATGGCCGTGGCCGACAGCGGCACCAGCGGGTTGGTCTCGGGGTAGTAGGCCGCCAGCGTGCCGCGCGGGATGTCGTAGGCCACCAGCTTGAAGCGGTCGGCCCGGCGTTCCTGGCCGTCGTCCCAGACCGTGTGGATGTCGACCCAGTCGCCGTCCCTCAGGCCCAGCGCACGGACGTCCTCGGCGTGGATGAAGACCACGCGGCGCTGGCCGAACACGCCGCGGTAGCGGTCGTCCATGCCGTAGATGGTGGTGTTGTACTGGTCGTGCGAGCGCGTGGTCAGCAACGAGAACACGATGGTGCCCTGCGCCTCGCCCCTGCGGCGCGCGCGGTGCACGGGTGTGTCGCGCGGCACCGGATGGGGGAAGAAGGTGGCCTTGCCCGTGGGCGTGTTCCAGACGCGCTCGCTGGCGGTGTTGCGCAGGCGGAAACCGCCGGGGTGTGCCACGCGTCGGTTGAAATCCTTGAAGTCGTCGAAGACGGCTTCGATCTTGTCGCGGATGCGCGCGTAGTCCTCCACCAGCCAGAGCCAGGGCGTTCGGCTGCGGCCTTGCAGCGTGGCGGCCGCCAGCCGTGCCACGATGGCCGGTTCGGACAGCAGCTGTTCACTGGCCGGCGGGTTGATGCCCATGGACAGGTGCACCATGCTCATCGAGTCTTCCACGGTCACGCCCTGCGGGCCGCAGGCCTGCATGTCGATCTCGGTGCGGCCCAGGCAGGGCAGGATCAGCGCCTCCTTGCCGTGCACCACATGGCTGCGGTTCAGCTTGGTGGCCACGTGCACGGTCAGGTCGCACTGGCGCAGCGCACGCCAGGTGGCATGGGTATCGGGCGTGGCTGCGGCGAAGTTGCCGCCGAGCGCGAAGAAGACCCTGCCTTGGCCGTCCAGCATGGCCTGGATGGCTTGCACCGTGTCGACCCCATGGCGGCGCGGCGGCTGGAACTGAAACACCTCGCCCAAACGATCCAGCAGCGCGGCCGGCGGCTTTTCCCAGATGCCCATGGTGCGGTCGCCCTGTACGTTGCTGTGGCCGCGCACGGGGCAAAAGCCGGCGCCGGGCCGGCCCACGTTGCCGCGCGCCATCAGCAGGTTGCCCATCATCTGGATGGTGGCCACGGAATGCTGGTGCTGGGTGATGCCCATGCCCCAGCAGAAGATGGCGCTTCCTGCGGCGGTGTAGATGTCGGCGGCCTGGGCGATCTCGGCCCGCGTGAGTCCGGCCTCCTGGACGATGGTGTCCCAGGGCTCGGCGCGCACGTCGGCGGCCAGGGCCTCGAAGCCCACGGTATGGTCGGCGATGAAGCGGCGGTCCAGCACGTCCTCGCCCGCGTCATGGCGCTCGATAAGCCGCTTCAGCATGCCTTTCACAGCGGCCAAATCGCCGCCGCCCTGCAGCTGGAAGTAATGCGAACTGATGGGCGTGGAGCCCAGCGTCGCCATCTCGATCTTGCTCTGCGGGTCCTGGAAGCGCTCCAGGCCGCGCTCGCGCAGCGGGTTGAAGCTCACGATGCGCGCGCCGCGCCGGGAGGCCTGGCGCAGCTCGCCCAGCATGCGCGGGTGGTTGGTGCCGGGGTTCTGGCCGAAGATGAAGATCGCGTCGGCCAGCTCGAAGTCCTCCAGCGTCACCGTGCCCTTGCCCACGCCGATCTGCGGCTTCATGCCGCTGCCACTGGGCTCGTGGCACATGTTGGAGCAGTCGGGGAAGTTGTTCGTGCCGTACTCGCGCACGAACAGCTGGTACAGGAAGGCGGCCTCGTTGCTGGCACGGCCCGAGGTGTAGAAGATGGCCTGGTCGGGGTCGGGCAGGGCGCCCAGGTGGCGCGCGATCAGCGCGAAGGCATCGTCCCAGGCGATGGGCCGGTACCTGTCGCTGGCCGCGTCGTAGACCATGGGGTGGGTGAGCCGGCCCTGGTCCTCGAGCCAGAAGTCGCTTTGCTGCAGCAATTCGGCCACCGTGTGGCGCGCGAACAGTTCGGGGCCGGCGCGCCGGGCCGTGGCCTCGGCGGCCACGGCCTTCACGCCGTTCTCGCAGAACTCGAAGGTCGAGGCATGGTTGCGGTCTGGCCATGCGCACCCCGGACAGTCGAAGCCGTCGGGCTGGTTGGCCGACAGCAGCGTCCTGGCGCCCTTGATGGGGATGTCCTGGCGCAGCAGCGCGTTCTTCACGCTGTTCAGGGCGCCCCAGCCGCCAGCGGGGCCCGTGTAGAACTCGATCTTCTGTTCGCTCATTGGAGGTGGGCCCGGTACTGCGGGCGCTGCCCGCGGCGGCGCCGACAATGCCGCAGGCCGTGTGCGGGCGGCCATCCTCGC